>NZ_JBHVEU010000440.1:0-7512 GCF_042802075.1 Kitasatospora sp. NPDC057518 | reverse complement strand
GCTCCGCGGGGAGCACCCGGCCGACGCGTGTCCGCGGGCGGCCGTACGGCTCGCGGCCCGCTGGTTACCTGGGGGACCGGCCGGCGCCGGAGGCGAGCTCCTTGGCCGCCTCGGTGAGGTCCTTGGCGGTGTCGATGGCCCGCCAGTACACGCCCTGCGGCAGCTGGTAGCCCGCCAGCCGCTTGCCGCGGGCGAGCTGGGGGAAGGTGGTGCGCTCGTGGTCGCCCACGTCCGGCAGCAGCTCGGCGAACTCGGGGCTGAACACGTACAGGCCGGCGTTGATCAGGAAGGGCGAGGGCGGCGCCTCGATGAAGTCCAGCACGTTGCCGAACTGGTCGGTCTCCACCGCGCCCCAGGGGATCCGCGGCCGGGCCAGCGCGAGCGTCGCGACGGCGTCCCGCTCGTGGTGGAAGGCGGCCATCTCGCGCAGGCTGAACCGGGTCCAGATGTCGCCGTTGGTGGCGTACCAGGGCTCGTCCGGGCGGGGCAGCGCCTTCGCCGCGTACTTGAGCCCGCCGCCGCGCCCGAGCGGCTCCGCCTCGACCACCGTGCGCACCCGCAGCGGCAGGTCCGCCTTGTCCAGCCACTCCTCCAGCACGTCGGCGAGGTGCCCGCAGGAGACCACGACGTCGGTGACGCCCTCCTCGGCCAGCCAGGCCAGCTGGTGGCCGAGGATCGGCGTGCCCGTCCCGGGGATCTCGACCAGCGGCTTCGGGCGGTCGTCCGTGTAGGGGCGCAGCCGGGAGCCCTGGCCGCCGGCCAGGATGACGGCCTGGGTGACGGGCGTCGTGGTCGGCCGCGGCGGGTGGGGCTGCGGGGGCCGGGCGGACGGGAGGTCGGCGGTGGGGCCGGAGTCAGCGGTCATGCCTGAACAATAAGGCGGCGGACGGGGGCGTCCGCCGCCTCGGGGGCCTGCCTCGGCCCCCTTGCCTTCCCTTGCGTTCCCGGCCGCCTCAGCCGACGACGCCGGCCGCGAACGCGCCGTCGCAGACCGGGCGGGCGAAGGTGCGGGCCCGCTGGACGTCGCCCTGGTACTTGCGCACCGCGGCCTTGCCCAACTCGGTGGCCAGCGAGGTGCAGTACGGCGTCAGCGAGGGCTGCTCGCGCATCGAGCGCTCCAGCAGGTCCAGCGCGGCGGAGGGGTTCTTCGCCCGCAGCTCGTCCAGCAGCACCACCCGCAGCGACTCCTGCGGGGCGAGCCCGTCCGAGGCCTTGGCCACGGCGCCGACCGCGTTGTTGGAGCGTCCGATCCCGGCGCCGTCGCCGCTGGACGCCGCCACGACCTGCTGGTCGAGCCCGGTCGGCGGGGCCCACGGGACCCTGGTCACGGCGAGGGTGCCGGTGGTCACCAGGACGACCGGCAGGGTCAGGGCGACGGTCTGGCCGATACGGCGCAACAGCTGCTTCACCCTCAGGAGAGTAGCGGTGGGTACGGGCCGGATCGCCCTCCGTTACCCCATCGAGTGACACGGTGTCCGGGTTTGTCCCCTTGCCGTGTTGACGCGGGGGCGTCCGGACGGGGTCGAAGGGGCGGGGGTACGGACGGAGCCCGCCGGACCACGAGGGTCCGACGGGCTCCGGGCGCCGCGCTGGTCGCGGCTGTCGCGCGGGGTCGCGTCAGTTGCTCAGGCGCAGGCCGGAACTGGTGGAGAAGACGTGGGTCTCGTTGGCGATCGGCACGACGTGGACGGTCTCGCCGCGGGCCGGGATCTGGCGGCCGGGCACGCGGACGACCAGGTCGTGGTCCTCGCCGCCGATCTGGGTGGTGCCGTAGACGAAGCCGTCCGAGCCGAGCTCCTCGACCACGTTCACGGTCACCGCGACGCCCTCGATGCCGCCCGCCGGGACGATCTCGAAGTGCTCCGGGCGGACACCGACGGTCACCGTCTTGTCGGTGCCGGCGCCGGCCAGGTCCTCGCGGGAGATGTTGACGACCGAGCCGCCGAACTTCACGCCGCCGTCCACCAGCGGCACCTCGACCAGGTTCATGGCCGGCGAGCCGATGAAGCCGGCCACGAAGAGGTTCGCGGGCTTGTCGTACATGTTGCGCGGGGTGTCGACCTGCTGGAGCAGACCGTCCTTGAGCACCGCGACCCGGTCGCCCATGGTGAGCGCCTCGGTCTGGTCGTGGGTGACGTACACCGTGGTGATGCCCAGGCGGCGCTGGAGGCCGGCGATCTGGGTACGGGTCGAGACGCGGAGCTTGGCGTCCAGGTTCGACAGCGGCTCGTCCATCAGGAAGACCTGCGGCTGGCGGACGATCGCGCGGCCCATCGCGACGCGCTGGCGCTGGCCGCCGGAGAGCGCCTTCGGCTTGCGGTCCAGCAGCGTGGTGAGGTCGAGGATCTTCGCGGCCTCCTCGACCTTGGTGCGGATCTCCGCCTTGTTCACGCCGGCGATCTTGAGCGCGAAGCCCATGTTGTCGGCGACGGTCATGTGCGGGTACAGCGCGTAGTTCTGGAACACCATGGCGATGTCCCGGTCCTTCGGCGGCAGGTGGGTGACGTCGCGGTCGCCGATCCGGATCGCACCGGCGTTGACGTCCTCCAGACCGGCCAGCATGCGCAGGCTGGTCGACTTGCCGCAGCCCGAGGGGCCGACCAGCACGAGGAACTCGCCGTCCGCGATCTCCAGGTCCAGCGCGTCCACCGAGGGCTTGTCCGCCCCGGGGTACACGCGGGTCGCCTTGTCGTACGTGACAGAAGCCATGGTTGTTTGTCTCCTTCACCGGCAGGAACGTGCCGGACGATCCGAGTAAAGGGGGGTCTGTTCTGCTCCGCCGGCCCACCAGTGGTCTGAACCACTGCCACGAACCGGCTCCCGGCGACGCTACCTGCGCGTCCGCCGCTTGTCAGCCCCCACCCGACCCGATTTCGGCATCGGTTCCATCACGCCCACCCATCCCACCAACCCCCGGATATACCCCCATCCCGTCACCCGGGCCCGGTAGACTGCCCCCCGGTGCCGCCGTGATCCATCGCGGACGGCCACCGTGCCTCCTTAGCTCAGCTGGCCAGAGCACCGCTCTTGTAAAGCGGGGGTCGTCGGTTCGAACCCGACAGGGGGCTCGTCGTACGGAGGGCCAGTTCGCCGGGGTGATCCGGGAGAGCTGGCCCTTCGTCGTTGCTGTGGTCCTGCTCGGGCTGTGCCACGGGCGTGCCAGAAGCGTCCGGTGTGCCGGACGTCGTGGAAGTGGATGTCCGGGGAGACACCGGCCTTGGCCTTGGCGGCTCCTGGAGAACCCGGGTGCGGCGAAGCTGCCCGATCGAGGAGGGAACCACCCGCTCAGCCCGAGGTGTGCCGGCGGCGCTCGGCACTGTCGACCTTGGTCCGGACGGGACATCCGCTGAAACAGCGCCGCCGCCCGGTGTACAGCCGTAGGCTTCGCACAAACTTCGTGATCATCCTCAGGGGGGCCTGCATGAGTGACTACGTTGACCACGCCAACGCTGCCCGCGCGTACCTGGACCGGCTGCCAAAGCATGTGTCGCCCGATGCTCTCGTCGGAGCCGCGAAGATCGAGGCGTACCTCGCGTTCGCCGCCATCCTCGCGCGCCATCTTGAAGCCCCGGCCGACACGTCCCGTCCGGCCCAGTAGCGGGGGTCGTCGGTTCGAACCCGACAGGGGGCTCCGCGCAGAACGGGAAGGGCCGGTCCGACGGGTTGTCGGGCCGGCCCTTCCGTCGTGTCCGGGGTCAGTTCGGGGGGAGGGTGAGGGTGGCGAGGGCGCCGCCGGCGGGGTGGTTGGCGAAGGTCAGGGTGGCGCCGATGACGCGGGCGTGGCCGGTGGCGATGGTGAGGCCGAGGCCGTGGCCGCGGCCGCGTTCGGGGGCGTTGGTGCGGAAGCGCTGCGGGCCGTGGCGGAGGAGGTCCTCGGGGTAGCCGGGGCCGTGGTCGCGGACGGTGATCCGCGGGCCGTCGACGTGCAGGTGGACCGGGCCGGTGCCGTGGCGGTGGGCGTTGAGGATGAGGTTGCCGAGGATGCGGTCCAGTCGGCGCAGGTCGGTGCGGACCTGCCGGTCGGCGGTGATCTCGACGGTGACGTCCAGGCCGGTGAGGGTGACGGTGCGGCGGGCCGCGCGTTCGAGGGGGACGGCGGAGAGGTCGGGGGACTCGGCGTCGGCGTCCAGGCGGGAAACCTCCAGCAGGTCCTCGACCAGGCCGCGCAGTGCCTGGACCCGGTTCTGCACGAGTTGGGTGGGGCGGCCGGGCGGCAGGAGTTCGGCGGCGGTGACGAGGCCGGTGAGCGGGGTGCGCAGTTCGTGGGCGACGTCCGCGGTGAAGCGCTGCTCGTCCTCCAGCCGGCGGTGCAGGGTGCGGGACATCAGGTCGACGGCGGCGGCGAGGTCGGCGACCTCGTCCTTGCCGTCGACGAGTTCGCCGATCCGGGTGTCCGTCCCGCCGGCCGCGATGCCGCGGGCGGCGGTGGCCGCGGTGCGCAGCCGGCGGCTGATCCGGTCGGCGACGAGCACGCCGGCCAGCACGGTGGTGAAGACCGCGGCGACGACGGTGAGCAGGATGATCCGGTCCAGGTCGGCGATGGCCTGGCGGTCCTGGGTGAAGTCCACCCGGACGGACACCACCCCGTCCGGCACCGGGCCGGCCGCCCACATCGACTCGCCGGTGCCGTCGGCGACGAGCAGCGAGCCGTGCCGGTCGTCGGCGGTGAGGGCGCGCAGCCGCTCGGGCAGCGCCGGGTCGTTCAGGACGGCGCCCCGGCCGATCGCCTTCCCGCCGCCGCGCTCGTAGTCGTTCAAGGCGGAGTCGAGGGTGGCGAGCGAGGAGGAGCGGGCCTGGTCGACGTGCTGGCGGATCATCGCCTGGTGGACCAGCAGGCCGACGGCCACCGCGACCAGGACGGCGATGGCGGCGACGGCGGCGGCGATCTGGCGGCGCAGGGTCATGCCGGGCGCCGCAGCTTGTAGCCGAAGCCGCGGACGGTCTCGATCCGGCCGGAGCCGATCTTGGCGCGCAGCCGCTGCACGTGGACGTCCACGACCCGGGTGTCGGCGCCCCACTCGTAGTCCCAGACGCGTTCGAGCAGGGTGGAGCGCTCCAGCACGATCCCGGGCGCGGCGCTGAACTCCAGCAGCAGCCGCAGTTCGGTGGGAGTGAGCGGGACGAGGCGGTCGTCCACCCGGACCTCCATGCTGTCGGTGTCCACCCGGAGGCCGTCGAAGCTGCGGACGGACGGAAGGGTGGGCGGGGACGGCGGAGCGGGCGACGGGGCGGGCGGGGACGGCGAGGACTGCGGGGGCGGAGCGAACGGGGCCGGCGGGGCGTCGGCCGCCGGGGCGACCGGGACGCGGCGCAGCACCGTACGGATCCGGGCGACCAGGACGGCGCTCTCGAAGGGCTTGACCACGTAGTCGTCCGCCCCGGCCTCCAGCCCGGAGACCACGTCCACCGGGTCGGTCCGGGCGGACATCATCAGGATCGGCAGCTGGCTCTCCTCCCGGATCCGGCGGCAGAGGCCGACCCCGTCGAGCAGCGGCAGCATGACGTCCAGCAGGAGCAGGTCGGGCCGGACGGCGTGGAAGGCCTCCAGGCCCTCCAGGCCGTCGGCGGCGGTGGTGACCGGGAAGCCGTAGCGCTCCAGGGCCATCCGGGTGGCCTCGCGGATCACCTCGTCGTCCTCGACCAGGAGGATGTGCGGGTGGGCGGGGGCGGCGGCGGGGGCTGCGGGGGTCATCGCTTCGCTTCCGGGAGCACGGCGGGGACGGAGGGCGCGACGGGCGCGCCGGGCACGGAGGGGGCGGAGGGCACGGAGGACGGCCGGGCGCCGCGTGGCGACGGGACGGCGGCCTCGGGGGCCGCCTGCTTCGGCGCGTACGGGGCGGGGCGGGGCGCCGGTCCGGGGTCGGGGACGGCGGTGGCCGGCCGGCCGACGTCCGGGCCGGTGGACGGGAGCGGTATGACGCCCTCGTCCCTGCGTTCGTTCAGGGTGAGCCTCTTGCCGTCCCACGCGTAGTGGCTGGTGGTCCGGGCGTCGACGCTGGTCGGCTCGATCAGCCACAGGTCGGTGCCGATGGTCGAGGCGTTGAACGCCGGCTGGACCCGCACCCGGAGGACGGGCAGCAGCCGGTCCTCGGCGAGGGCGTAGACGTGCAGCACGGCCCGCCCGGGGGTGGTGACGACGGTGATCAGCTCGGGCTGCCCGTCGCCGGTGAGGTCGCGGAACTCCGGGGCGCGGACCTCGCAGCCGGCGCAGGAGCCGAGTGCCTGGCGCTCCTCCTGGTCGACGTCCGGGTCCTTGGCGAGGACGGTGCGGACGTCGACCGCGGTGATGTCGCGCCCGGGGACGGTCACGTCCGGTACGGGCTGCGGCGGTTCCTGGGTGGTGTCGGTCGCGGACGCGGCCGGCGGCGGGGAGGTGGGCAGGTCCGGCCAGAGCGGCTGGGACACCGCCGGCGGCCTGACGGCCCGGGCCGGGCCCTGGTCGCGCAGCTCGCCGGGGGTGGCCCGGCCGAAGGCCAGGGCGGCGAGGGCGAGGACGACGACCAGGCCGGCCAGGGCGGCCACCGGGACGGCGCCGGGACGGCGGCGGGGTGGTGGGGGTGCTGTTGCTGCCACGGTCGGTGCTCGTCCTCCTGCCGGGCCCGCGCTGTCCGCGCTGCCTGCTCTGCCTGCTCTGCCTGCGTCCACGGCGACGGTCCGGCTCGTCGCCTCCCGTCGCCGCCCCGGTGGTAGGTCGTGCGGGCGGTGGCCGGCGGTTCCCCGACGGCGGTTCGTGCACCGTCAGGCCAGGTCCGCCAGCACGATGATGTTGTCCGTCCAGTGGCCGTCCGAGCCGATCCGGCCACCGCAGGTGATCAGCCGGAGCGCGGGCGCGGGCGTGTCGCCGTACACCTGCTCGGTCGGGAAGCGGTCCTTGGCGGCCTGGAGCAGCTCGCGGACCTTGAAGTCCACGGTGCCGCCGTCCGCGCGCCGGATCCGGATGAGGTCGCCGGGGCGCAGTTTCGGCAGCTGCTTGAAGACCGCCGGGCCGTGCACGGTGTCGTAGTGCCCGATGAGCACGGCGGGGCCGGCTTCGCCGGGGGTGGGGCCGTTGCGGTACCAGCCGACCTCCTCGCCCCGGTCGGCCGGCGGCACCTCGACCGTGCCGTCGGGGTTGAGGCCGAGGTCGGTCACCGGTGCGTCCACCCCGACGGAGGGCACCAGCAGGCGGGTCGGCGGCGAGGAGGCGTACGGCTTCGGGGCGGCGGGTGCGGTGCCGGTCGTGGCCGGGGCGCCCGCGGTGCCCGGGGCCGCCGCCGGGGTGTCGGCGCCGGTGCCGTGCCCGGAGGTCTCGACCCGCACCACCGGGGTCTCCCGGCCGGACAGCGCGAGCGAGGTGCCGAGCACCAGGCAGAGCAGGCCCGCGGTGCCGAAGGCGGTACGGCGCAGCGGGCCGGGGCCGGGCCGGGCGGCGCGTCGGCGCCCCCGCCGGTGGCCCGGGGCGCGTCGGTGGCTGTCGGTCCCCGCCACCGGGGCGGCCCCGGCGCCGCTTCCCCGACTGGCCGGGTACGGGGA
>NZ_JBHVEU010000439.1:0-7514 GCF_042802075.1 Kitasatospora sp. NPDC057518 | reverse complement strand
GTGCCGCTTTCGCGCGGCACGCCCCCTCCGGGGTCGCGGCCCCCCGGTCAGGAGGTGGGGGCCGTCAGGTCGTAGAAGGTGGTCGAGCCGATGGTCTTCGCGGTGAAGTGGGCGGTCACCCAGGACTCGATCTGGGCGGACTCGCTCTGCTGCCCGCCCTCGCCGCCCGCGCCGCCGCCGAAGCCGCGGCGGGAGCCGCCCGCGCCGATGAACCAGTGCACCTTGCCCTCCTGGACGTACTTCTGGAAGCCGGCCAGGGTCAGCGAGGGGTCGGTGCCGTTGAAGCCGCCGAGGGCCATCACCGGTTCGCCGGTGGCGAGTTGGTAGCCTGCCGCGGTCTGCGAGCCGATCGCGGCGGCCGCCCAGGTGTAGCGGTCGGCGTTCTCCTTGAGCATGGCGGCGACCTCGTCGGTCACCTTGGGGCCGTCGAGCAGGCCGCCCATGCCGCCGGGGGGCGGGCCGCCGGCCGTGCCGCCGGTGCTGTTCGTGCCGTCGGTGCCGGTGCCCTCGGGGTCCTGGGCGCCGGGGAGGCCGGTGCCGCCGCCGGTGCCGCGCTCGTGGCGGCCGTTGGCGCGGTCGCCGCCGTTGCCGGTGCCGCCGCCCGGGAAGCCCTGCCCGGGCGCGAAGCCCTGCTGACCGCCCTGACCGCCCTGACCGCCCGCGAAGCCCCCCTGGCCACCCGGAGCACCCGGGCCGCCCTGGCCGAACCAGTGCCCGTTGCCGTTGCCGGTGCCGCCCGGGAAGCCCTTGCCGCCCCGGTGCCCCATGCCGCCCGGCCCGGACCCGCCCTTCACGCCCGGCCCGGCGGTCACGATCGAGCCGGTGTGCGGGGAGTTCACGGTGTCCACCGCGTACGCGGCCGGACCGCCGAGCGCCGCCGCCAGGCCCACCAGGCCCGCCACCGAGGCGATCCGCGCGCCGGCCCGGCCGGAGACCCGCCCGACGAACGGCCCGGCCGCCAGCGCGGCCGCCGCGAGCAGTCCGCCCACCAGCACCGCCCAGCGCAGCCACGGCAGGAAGCCGGAGCTGCGGCCGAGCAGCACGAACGCCCAGACCGCCGTCACCGCGAGCGTCCCGGCCAGCACCAGCGCCCAGGGCACCCGGTGCCGGGCCCGCCACAGCCCGTCCACGCCCATGCCGACCAGCGCCGCGACGGCCGGGGCCAGCGCCACCGTGTAGTACTGGTGGAAGATCCCGGACATGAAGCTGAAGACCAGCGCGGTGGAGAGCAGCCAGCCGCCCCAGACCAGGAAGGCCGCGCGGGCGGTGTCGGCGCGGCCGTAGCGGCGGGTCGCCCAGAGGCCGGCCAGCAGCAGGATCAGCGCGGCTGGCAGCAGCCAGGCGATCTGCCCGCCGATGTCGGTGCCGAACATCCGGGTCAGGCCGGTCTGGCCCCAGCCGCGGCCGCCGCCGGGAGCCGCGCCGCCCGGCAGGTCGACCCCGGCCGGCATCCGGGCGCCGCCGCCCACGCTGCCGCGCTCGTTGCCGTCGACCCGGCCGAGGCCGTTGTAGCCGAAGGTGAGCGAGAGGAAGCTGTTGTCCTGCGAGCCGCCGATGTACGGGCGGGCCGAGGCGGGCATCAGCTCGACGACCGCCACCCACCAGCCGCCCGAGACCAGCAGTGCCGCGCCCGCGAGCAGGGTCTGCCGCACCCGCCGCCAGAGGCCGGTGGGCGCCACCACCAGGTAGATCACCGCGAAGGCGGGCAGCACCAGGAAGGCCGCCAGGGTCTTGGTGAGGAAGGCGAGGCCGAACATCACCCCGGTGAACACCAGCCACCGGGTGCCCGCCGCCTCGACGGCCCGGACCATCCCGTACGCGGCCAGCGTCAGCAGCAGCACCAGCAGCGCGTCCGGGTTGTTGAAGCGGAACATCAGCGCCGCGACCGGGGTGAGCGCCAGCGCGGCGCCCGCCAGCAGGCCGCCGAGCGGGGAGAAGCGCCGGCGCACCGTCGCGTACAGCACGCCGACGGTGGCCGCGCCCATCAGCGCCTGCGGGGCCAGCACCGACCAGGAGGAGAGGCCGAAGATCCGCGCCGAGAGCGCCATCGGCCACAGCGAGGCCGGGGGCTTGTCGACGGTGATGAAGTTCGCCGCGTCCGAGGAGCCGAAGAAGAAGGCCTTCCAGCTCTGCGAGCCGGCCTGCACGGCGGCCGAGTAGAAGGAGTTGGCCCAGCCGGAGGCGCTCAGGCCCCACAGGTAGAGGACGGCGGTCGCGGCCAGCAGCGCCAGCAGGGCCGGGCGCACCCAGCGCGGGTCGTCAGCGCGCCCGCGCCAGGCGCGGGCGGGGAGGGTGCGCAGCCGGTCGGGCCAGCTGGCGAACCCCTTGGGGCCGGCGGGCGGCAGGGGCTGTTCGGGGAAGAGCGGCGCCGGGTCCGGCCGGACCGGGTCCGGCCCCGGCACCTCCGGCGGCGGGTAGTGCGCGGCCTCGGGCCACGGTTCGCCGGCCGGAGGGGAGTAGCTGCTCGTGGTCATGCGCCATACCGTCGGTGGCGTGCCTGAGAGAACCGTGAGACGGGAGTGTGAGGCGCGTGTGATCTGGAACGTCAGGCGGACGGCGGTACGGCGAGGTGCTTGCCCAGCCACTCCAGGGCCGGGGGGATCTCCCTGGTCCAGGTGTGGAAGTTGTGGCCGGCGGTGTCCAGGGTGATGGAGGACATCGTGGTGGGGGCCTTGAAGGCCGCGATCATGGCCTTGGTCTCGTCATAGTTGTTCTCGTCGTACGCGGTGGTCAGCAGCAGGTTGACCGGGGCGGGCGGCTGGTTCTTCAGCCGCCACAGCAGGTCGTTCTCCTGCTTCAGCCGGTCGTTGCCGCCGAACAGGTCGCCGGTGGTCGCGTCGTGGGCTGCGTCGTAGTAGCCGGAGAGCGCGACCGCCGAGCGGTAGGCGTCGGGCTTGCGCAGCGCGAACTTGAGCGCGCAGTAGCCGCCGGTGGAGTTGCCGATCACCGCCCGGCTGGCCGGGTCGGTGCCGATCCGGTAGGTGGTGGCGAGGGCCTTGGGCAGGTCGCTGGTGAAGAAGGTCTCCACCTGGGGGCCGTTCGGCACGTCCACGCACTCGGTGTCCCGGTCGCCGACCAGGGTGGGCCGGGTCATCACCAGGACGGTCGGCGGCAGCTTCTTCTGCTCGATCGCGTTCAGCGTGGACGCCGGGTACTGCATCAGCGAGATCAGCTTCTCCGGGGTGCCCGGGTAGCCGGTGAGCACCAGGGCCATCGGGAAGCGCTGCTTGGCGTAGTCCGGCTGGAAGTACTGCGGCGGCAGGTAGACGTACGCCTCGGTGGTCAGGCCGCTGCCGGCTCCTTTGACGTCGACCTTCTGGATCAGGCCGGAGCGCTCCGGGTCCGAGCCCTGCGCGGAGTAGAACTTCTGCTCGCCGGTGACGGCCACCCCGGAGGCGTTGGGCTGGTGGTCGACCACCGTGCCGAGCCCGCCGCTGGTGCCGAGCAGGTCCGTCCAGGAGCTGTAGAAGCCGAAGTAGCTGTTGGCGATCAGGCCCATCGCGGCCAGCACCGACACCTGGGTGGCCAGGAACGCCCCGAGCCGGCCCAGCCACGCCTTCCAGCCCTTCCCGCCGAACCGCGGCCAGAGCCACATGGTGGCGGCGAAGACGGCGATCGCGAGGAGCGAGGCGATGATCTGGAGGGGGAGTCCGGTGAGACTGAGCACGGGCCCGATCGTAGTTGACCTCCGGAGTCGGCCCGGGACGGGCCCTTGTGATGATCGTCCGAATCGTGTTGACCAGGGGGGCCGGACCTCGGCAGCATGTCGCCCCGAACGTGCACGGTCCGTGTACGGGATGTCATCGGGGTGGGGTTGTGAAGTCGGTGCGGTTCGCGGGGTCTGCGGGTGTGGTGGGACTGGTCGTCGGCGGGGTGCTGGTGCTCTCGGCCTGTTCCGGCGGGGGCGGTGGGACGGCCGCGCCGAGCGTGTCGGCGACGCCGTACGGCACGGTGCTCAGCCAGGCCCTGGAACCGGTCGGCACCGGGCTGGGAAAGGCGGTGGAGGCCAAGACCCCGGCCGATCTCGCCAAAGCGATGGGCATCGTCGGGTCCAACGCCGGACGCGCAGGCCGGACCCTGAACTCCGCCACGACCCCGGCGGGGGCGGAGACCGCGCGTACCGAGCTTGTGAGCGCCCTGGACGCGCTGGTGTCGGAGACCTCGGCGATCACTGCGGACATCTGGAGCAAGAAGCTCTGCGGCCTGGGCGTCGGCCAGGCACGCCTCGGAGCCGGACAGGGACTGCCGGGCGTCTCGGCGGCTTTGGCCAAGCTGACGGCGGCCGGGTACCAATCCACCTTCGCGGTCCCGCCGTTGCCCGCGCCGCAGCCGCAGCTGCGCTCCCTGGAGAACGGGACCATGGTCCGCGAGGGAGGGAAGGGCGGCAAGGGTGAGCTGCGCTTCGACAACAAGAGTTCGGTGGACTCGGTCTTCACGCTTTCCCGGGACGGCGCTTCGGTGGCCTCGGTGTACGCGGCGAAGGGGCAGCTGGCCACCATCGACGGCGTCGAGGACGGGTCGTACGACTTCTACCTCACCACCGGGGTGGACTGGGATCCCGAGGCGAAGCAGTTCACCCAGAACTGTCGTTTCACCAAGTACCAGGGCTCGTACGCCTTCAAGCCGGACGGGACGACCTGGACGGTGGGCCTCGGCGCGAAGTCGGGGGACGCCCATGCCGACGTCGAGTGGCAGACCGTGAACACTGCTCCGCAGCCCTGACCCTCGGAGGTGACCGCCGGGTAATGGGTTGACGCGGGTCGTTCGCGCTCGGGACCATGTGTGACCGCGTGGCTGCGCGGTGTGCGCGCGGTCCAGGCTTCCCGGGGGTGGGGTCATGGGGTTCACGGGGTTCACAAGGTTCACGGGGTCCGAGGGGTTCGTGGGGAAGGCCGCTCTGGCCGTCGGCACGACGTTGGTGCTGGCGGCCTGCTCCGGCGGCGGGGGCGGCGGTTCGGCGGGCGGCTCGTCCGCGCCCGGGGCGGCGGGGGCCGGGGTCTCGGCGAAGCCGACCGTCACGCCGACGCCGACCCCGACCCGGGCGCCGTACGGCCCGGTGCTCAGCGCGGGCGTCGACCCGGTCACCGTCGCGCTCGCCCAGGTGGCCGGCGCCAAGGACCTGGGCGACCTCGACACCGTGCTCGGCGGCATCGTCACCAGCGCGCAGGGCGCCGCCAAGTCCCTGAGCGTGGCGGACGAGCCGCCCGCGGTGACGGCGGCGCGGAAGGAACTGGTGGCGGCGCTGACCTCGCTCGCCACCGACGCGGGCAAGGTCCGCGGCGACATCAAGTTCCACGACGTCTGCGCGCTGAGCTCGGCCGAGGCCGAACTGGGCGCCTCCCAGGGGCTGGCGGCGGTGTCGGCGGCCCTCGCCACGATGGCCGCGGCCGGCTACCAGACCACCTTCGCCGTCCCGCCGCTGCCCCAGCAGCAGTCCCGCTCGCTGGACAACGGCACCATGGTCCGCAAGGGGAAGCTGCGCGGCGAGGGCGTGTTCAAGGTCGAGAACGGCGGCAAGGCGGATGCCGTCGTGTCGCTCGCGCTGAACGGCAAGGCCGTGCACTCGGTGTTCGTCGGCAAGGGGCAGCACGCCAGTGTCGACGGCGTGGAGGACGGGACGTACGAGGTCTTCGTGTCCGGGGGTGCGGACTGGGACCCCGACGCCAAGGCCTTCACCCAGAGCTGCCGGTTCACCAAGTTCGAGGACACCTTCCCGTTCGAGACCGGCCGGACCGCGACCTCCTGGGAGATCACCCTCCAGCCGGTGGCCGACGGCAACGCCAAGACCAACGACGTGGACCCGAACGCCTTCCCGCAGCCGTAGCCGTGGCCGTAGCCGCAGCTTCAGCCGTAGCCGCATCCACTGCCCTGGCCGTCGCCCCGGCCCGTAACGGGCATACCGGGACGGGTCGTTGCCGTCGGATGGCACGGCCCGTGCCGGGCAGTGGCGAGTTCGGTCACACTCCTTGACCTCTTGAAGTGGCCATGGCACTTTCATGCGGCGCGGGCGTCGGCGACCAGTCGTACACCCCGCGATCCCCCACAAGGAGAGCCATGTTCAAGAGACTTGTCGCGATGGCCGGTACGAGTGCCGTCGTCGCGGGCGGGCTGGCCTTCGCCGCCGCCCCCGCGCACGCCGTCCAGGCGGCCGACCTGACGTCCACCATCGCCCTGAGCAACTGCTCGGCCTCGCTGGTCCGTTACCCCACCTCGGCGGCCGGCGACCGGGCGCTGATGCTCACCAACGGACACTGCCTGCCGACCATGCCCTCGGCCGGCCAGGTCATCCAGAACACCACCGCCAGCCGCAGCGGCACCCTGCTGGACGGCGCGGGCAACAGCCTGGGCACCGTCCAGGCCGACAAGCTGCTCTACGCGACCATGACCGGCACCGACGTCGCCCTCTACCAACTCACCGACACCTACGGGTCGATCAGCTCCAAGTACGGCGCCACCGCGCTGACGATCAGCGACGCCCACCCGACCGACGGCGCGTCGATGTACATACCCTCGTCGTACTGGAAGCAGGTCTGGAACTGCTCCGTCAACGGCTTCGTGCCGACCCTGCGCGAGGACGCCTGGACCTGGCACGACTCGCTGCGCTACAGCTCCGGCTGCAACACCACGCACGGCACCTCCGGCTCGCCGATCGTCGACTCCGCCAGCGGGCGGATCATCGGCATCAACAACACCGGCAACGACGACGGCGACATGTGCACCCTCAACAACCCGTGCGAGGTGGCCGCCGACGGCACCACCAAGGCCTACAAGGGCCAGAGCTACGGCGAGGAGACGTACTGGTTCACCACCTGCCTGAACTCCTCCACCCGGGCCATCGACCTCAACGTGGCCGGCTGCCTGCTCACCAAGCCGGCCGGCAGCGCCGTCTCGGTGTCCAACCCGGGCAACCAGTCCACCGCCGTCGGCGGCGCGGTGAACCTCCAGATCAACGCCTCCGGTGGCACCGCCCCGCTGTCCTACGCCGCGAGCGGCCTGCCCGCCGGGCTGTCGATCAACTCCTCCACCGGCGCGATCACCGGCACGGTCTCCACCGCGGGCAGCTCCACCGTCACCGTCACCGTGACGGACGCCGCCGGCAAGTCGGCCTCCACCAGCTTCACCTGGGCCGTCTCCACCGGTGGCGGCGGCTGCACCCCGGCGCAGCTGCTGGGCAACGAGGGCTTCGAGTCGGGCACGGCCACGCCGTGGACGACGTCGAGCGGCGTGGTGGACAGCAGCGCCTCGCAGGCGGCCCACAGCGGCTCCTGGAAGGCGTGGCTGAACGGCTACGGCTCGACCCACTCGGACTCGCTGTCGCAGACGGTGAGCATCCCGGCGGGCTGCAAGGCGACGCTGAGCTTCTGGCTGCACATCGACACCGCCGAGTCGGGCACCACCGCGTACGACAAGCTGACCCTGTCGGTGAACGGCACCGCGCTGAAGACCTACTCCAACGTGGACGCCGCGGCCGGCTACCAGCAGCGCACCTTCGACCTGTCGGCCTACGCGGGCCA
>NZ_JBHVEU010000438.1:0-7516 GCF_042802075.1 Kitasatospora sp. NPDC057518 | reverse complement strand
ATCTCCGACACCGGGGCACCGTCACGACCGCCGGGCCCCGTCGTCCTCGCCGGGGCACCGTCGCGACCGGCGGGGACTACCAGCCCCAGCCGCCGCCCTGGCCGTCGTCGTCCCGGTCCGAGTCCCAGCCCTCGCCGACCGTGCGCAGGATCGTGTAGTTGTCGATCTGCGTGCCGTCCTCGGCCAGCGCGGTGACCTTCATGACCGACTTCTGGCCCAGGTGCTTCGGGGTGACGTCGACCTTGATGAAGGAGTAGCCGGTGTAGCGCACCCGCGACCACTGGATGGTCTCGGGGGTCTTCACCTTGCCCTTGCTCCAGTAGTAGGTCTTGACCTCGTCCTGGTGGTTCTCGTGCCCCTCGTAGGTGTCCGGCACGTCGAACTTGTACAGGCTGCGGCCGGCCGCGCCCGCGGTGACGTAGACCACGCCGTCCTTGGCCGGCTCGATGGTGGCGCCGCTCGGCACCTGCTTCGAGACCTTGTTGCCGAGGATCGCGTCGGTGCGCTCGTAGATGTGGTTGTGGCCGTTGATGACCAGGTCCACCCGGTACTTCTCGAACAGCGGCACCCAGGCCTCGCGGACACCGCCCTCGGAGGCGTGCGCGACGGTGGTGGAGAAGGCGCAGTGGTGGAAGAAGACCACGACGAAGTCGATGGTCTCGTCGTTGCGCAGGTCCTTGAGGGTGCGCTCCAGCCACTTGGTCTGCTTGTTCGCCGAGATGCCCAGGTTGGCCGGGATCTCGTAGGAGACGTCGTTGGCGTCCAGCGAGATGACGCCGACGTTCTTGTAGCGGAAGGTGTAGACGCCGGGGACCTGGCGCGGGTCCGGGCCGTTGTTCGGCAGGAAGAAGCGGGCGTTCTCGCCGCCGTAGCCGTTCGGCGAGTACCAGGCCTCGATGTCGTGGTTGCCGTACGCGACCATCCACGGGATCTCGGCGGCGACCGTCTCGGTCTGCACCAGGAAGTCGTCCCAGGTCTTCGCGTTGAAGACGGACTTGTCCGGGTCGGTGCCGGAACCGGCCGGGTCGGCGTAGCAGATGTCGCCGGCGTGCAGGTGGAAGGCCGGGTTCTGGGCCTTGATGATGTGGTCGTTGCCCGCCGCGTGCGCGCTGACGCCCTGGTCGCCGAAGGCGGTGAAGGTGAACGGCTCGTACACCTTGCCCCAGCGGTGGTCGCGGGACGGCGCGGTGCGGAAGGTGTGCAGGGTGGAGATCTGCTGCTGCGCGGCCGGGTCGAAGCCCTCGTGGCCGACACCGTAGTAGTAGGTGGTGTCGGGGCGCAGGTCCTCCAGCGCCACGTGCAGGTAGTACTGGTCCACCGGCTGGCTGTTCGGGGTCAGCGCCGGGGTGTGCAGGGCGCGGACCTCGGCCTGGACCTTGTGGCTCAGCTCCCACGGGGTCTTGCCGAAGCGCAGGAACGGCTTCTTGACCGGGGCCGGGACCTGCCAGGAGATACGGAACTGGGTGTCCGGCTCCGGGCCGAACTGGAGGTGACGGCCGATCGGCGCGACCAGCGAGCCGTCGATGCCACTGGTCGTGCCACCGGTCAGCAGCTGCGGGCCGGCCGGGGCGGCGAAGGCCGTGCCGCTGCCCAGCGCGCCACCGACGGCGACGGCGCCCACGGTCACGGCACCGGCGCGCAGCATCCGGCGGCGGGAGAAGCGGGCCCGCAGGTACTCGTGCTGCTCGGCCATGCTCATGCGGTCGGCAAGCTTGGCCGGCACGCCCATGTTGGGGATATCCATGCGCGGGACTCTTCCAGCGGCGCGTTGATCGCGCACGGACGCCGGGTGAACGGGTCGCAGCGTACCGCCCATTCGAACGCCAATGTTCGACCATGGTTTGGCAAAGGCCGTGTCCGCACCGTTCCGACGCCGCATCATGGCCCCCATCCGCCCCGTGGCCTGAGCGGGCGTCGGCGGAAGCGCGGACAGCGTTCGGGCCTGGTCAGCCGGAGCGCTCGTCCCACTGGGTGGCGGTCCGGTTGCCGGTGCCGTCGCAGGTGCGGCAGATCTCGTCCCGGTAGGCGTGCTTGGCGCCGGTCGCGTCAACCCGGTAGCGCACGTACACCCCGGTGCCGTCGCAGAGGAAGCAGTTGCCGCCCCCGCCGCCCACCTCGGTGGTGCCGGTGCCCTGGCAGGTCCGGCAGCTGAGGCCGGCGGTCCGGCCGGTGCCCGCGCAGATGCGGCAGACCGTCGTCATCGGCTTCCTCCCTCGCGCGGAAACGGCTCGGCGCCGTCCGGAAGGGCCCGACACCACCGGTCATGGTAGTGGTGAAGGCACCCGGACCGACCCGGGTTCGGCCCGGGTAGACATGATCCGACGATCATCCTGTAGGACCAACGGCCGACCTCAGCCGGGGCCCGACCTCACTCCGGCAGGCTCGCCCTCACTCCGGCAGGCCCTCGCGGACCCGCCGGGACACCGAGATCAGCTGGAGGTCCAGCAGCCCCGGCGGATCGGCCAGGCCCGGGCCGCCCGCGCGCACCCAGGCGCCGATCTCGTCGATCATGTCGTCCATCAGCACGAAGCCCAGCCAGACCGGCCGGCCGCCCGCCGCCCGGCCCTCCGCCGAGGGGCCGACCACCACCACGTTCGACTGGGTGCACACGTCCAGGCACTTGACCGCCCGGACCCGGCCCGCCGAACCCACCGCCGTCCGCAGCCGCTCGTACTGGCCCGCGTGGTCCACCCCGGGGTGCTTGGCCTCGGTGCCGCAGCAGCAGCCCCGGCAGACCGTCACGGTCACGGGGGCACCGGCGCCCCGCTTGCGGTCCCGGGCACCGTCGCGCTCTCGGCGGCTCATCGGCTCTGCTCCCCCTCGTGGTCGGCGGCGCGCTCCGCACCGGCCCCCGCACTGTACCCGCAGGCCAGCGGGCATCCCAGACCCTTAGGATGCGCACGGCCCACGGGCCACCACACGACTCACGAACACCAAGGGGAGGACGGCCTGATGCCGAAGCGAAGGGGCCGCCGCGGTACATGGATATCGGTGGCCGTGGGGGTGGTCGGGGTCCTGTGCGCCGTGCTCGGGTTCGCCGTGGTCGGCTCCGGCTACGGCTACCACCGCATGACGGGCGACACGATGTCGCCGGAGCTGCGGTCGGGCACCGGGCTCTGGACCGAACGGGTCCAGCCCGCGGACGTGCGCCACGGCGAGGTCTACGCCGTCGACTCCCCCTGGACGCTGCAGGGCATCGTCATCCAGCGGGCCATGGCCCTGGGCGGCGACCGCATCGCCTGCGTGAACGGGCAGTTCAGCCTCAACGGGAAGCCGGTCGACGAGCCGCCGGCCCGGCAGGTCCACACCTGCTACCTCGACTTCGACGTCACCGTCCCGCCGGGCCGGGCCTTCCTGATGGGGGACGTCCGCGGCGACGCCTTCGACTCCCGGATCAACCTGGCCGACCAGCAGGGCACCGTCGACCTCGCCAAGGTCGGCGAGCGGGTGGTGTGGCACAGCGGCGCCGACTCCGAGGCCCTGCCCGGCAAGCTCGCCGGCGCGCTCGTCGTGGCCGCGCTCGGGCTGCTGCTGGCCGTCATCGGCCTGATCGCGGCGATCGTCTTCGCCGTCCGCGGCCGGGCCGCCCGGCCCCTGGGGTTGGAGCCGCCGGCCACCTTCTGACGCCGTCGCCACCCGTCGGCGCCCGGTCGACCAGCACTACGCAGCCAGGCCCTGACCGCCGGTTCCCGACCGGCCGGCCCTCGGTCTCACCGAAGGCGGGCCGGTCAGTCCGCTCGCAGGACACGGGAGACGTAGACCCGGGGCGGGTCCGCGTCCTCGTTCACCGCGTACTCCACCAGCCCGAGGTCCCGGCGCAGCGGGGCCGAGTGCATCCCGGGCCGACCGGGCACCGGCATGCTCAGGCGGGGGAACGGATCCTCCCGCAGGTCGACCAGGAAGGCCACCACCGCCGAGAACACGTCGGCCGGCGTGCCAGGGTCGCCGAGGAACTCCTCCACGGCCGGGGAGACGGAGATCGGGTCGTCGTCGTCCGGGAACTCGTCGTAGCCGCTCACAGGGCCCCGAGCCGGCGCAGGACCGCGGAAGCGGAGGCGCCGGGAGCGGTGCCGGCCTGGACGGCCGCGTGGATCCGGTCGCCCTCCGGGTCGCGGTACAGCTCCGCCCGCAGCCACCACCGCTTCAGTACGCCGCCGATCGTCTCGATGTCGGCTTCGCCCATCTCCCGGTAGAACTCCATGCGCTGCGCGGGCGGCAGGGCCGCGGCCACGCCGTCCTGGGTGCGGGGGACGGGCTGGCGGCTGTCGTGGTGACCGTGCAGGGGTGCTGCGCTCACCGTTCCTCCGAACGTCTCGTGCGGGCGGGACCGCTACCAGTGTCCTCCCCCAGGGGCCGGTCCGGTACCGCCTTCCGACCGCCGGGGCCCTCCCCTGTCCGGCCGAGGGACATGCCGCAGGCCCGGTAACAGGGGCCGGGGGGCACCACTACCCGACCGCCCGCGCCGCCGCCCGGCCCGCCGTGCGGCCCGAGAACAGGCAGCCGCCCAGGAAGGTGCCCTCCAGCGAGCGGTACCCGTGCACGCCCCCGCCGCCGAACCCGGCGGCCTCGCCGGCCGCGTACACCCCGGGCAGCACCTCGCCGTCGGGGCGCAGCACCCGGGAGGAGAGGTCGGTCTCCAGGCCGCCCAGCGACTTGCGGGTCAGGATGTTCAGCCGGACGGCGATCAGCGGGGCGGCGCCCGGGTCGAGGATGCGGTGCGGGGCGGCGGTGCGGATGAGCCGGTCGCCGAGGTGGCGGCGGGCGCCGTGGATGGCGGTGACCTGGAGGTCCTTGGCGAAGGGGTTGGCCAGCTGCCGGTCGCGGTCCTCGACGGTGCGGCGCAGTTCGTCCGGGTCGATCAGCGGCTCGGCGGTCCTGGCGTTCATGCCCCGGGCGAGGTCGGCGAGGTTCCCGGCGACCACGAAGTCCCGTCCGTGCCGCAGGTGGGCCTGGACCGGGCCGGGGGCGCCGGGCAGCGCGCGTCCGAGCACGCCGCGCACCGACTTCCCGGTCAGGTCGGGGTTCTGCTCGGAGCCGGAGAGGGTGAACTCCTTCTCGACGATGCGCTGGTTGAGCACGAACCAGGTGTACTCGTACCCGGTGGTCATGATGTGTTCGAGCGTTCCGAGGGTGTCGAAGCCGGGGAACAGCGGGACGGGCAGCCGCCGGCCGCGGGCGTCCAGCCAGAGCGAGGACGGGCCGGGCAGGATGCGGATGCCGTGCCGGGCCCAGATCGGGTCCCAGTTCTCGATGCCCTCGGTGTAGTGCCACATCCGGTCGCCGTTGATCAGGCTGCCGCCGGCCCGGCCGACGACGTCCAGCATCAGTCCGTCCACGTGCGCGGGCACCCCGGAGAGCAGCCTGGCGGGCGGGGTTCCGAGCCGGGCCGGCCAGGCCTTGCGGACCAGGTCGTGGTTGCCGCCGATGCCGCCGGAGGTGACGATCACGGCCTGGGCGCGCAACTCGAAGCCGCCGGCCGCCTCGCGCGAGCTGGCCTCGCCCCGGCCCGCCGGGCTGGGCACCAGCACCTCGCCGGTGACGGTGTCGACGGCGCCCGCGGTGGCGGACAGCCCGGTGACCCGGTGCCGGAAGCGCAGGTCCACCAGACCGCGGGCAGCGGCCGCGCGGACCCGCCGGACGAAGGGCGCGAGCAGTCCCGGTCCGGTGCCCCAGGTGATGTGGAAGCGCGGCACCGAGTTGCCCGGCCCGTCGGCGAGTTGACCGCCGCGCTCGGCCCAGCCGACCACCGGGAAGAACCGCACTCCCATGCCGTGCAGCCAGGAGCGCTTCTCGCCCGCCGCGAAGTCCACGTACGCCTCGGCCCAGCGGCGCGGCCAGGCGTCCTCGGGGCGGTCGAAGCCGGCCGTGCCGAACCAGTCCTGCCGGGCGAGGGCGTGCGAGTCGTGGATCCGCATCCGGCGCTGCTCGGGCGAGTCGACCAGGAAGAGCCCGCCGAAGGACCAGTGCGCCTGGCCGCCGAGGGAGGCCGCGGGCTCCTGGTCGAGCAGGATCACCTTCCGTCCGGCGTCGGCGAGTTCGGCGGTGGCGGCGAGGCCCGCGAGGCCCGCCCCGATGACGATGACGTCGGCGTCCAGGGCCATGCGCAGTCCTCCGTGGCGGCTCGCGGTGGCGGCGCGCCCGGGACGCGCCGTCGCTGTGCGCCCGATACTGCGGCCTGCGGTGACGTCCGGTCAACCGGCGGGTAACAACCGCCGCCGTGAATTCCGCTCCACGCCGTTTCGGAATTGCCGTCGACGGCCGGGCGATACCCGCGTGATTGCCGAGCGATACCCGGTGGAGCGAAATGCGAAATGCCGTTCGACACCGTTCGACCACATCTGACGGAATGTCGGCGATTTCCGCGCGAACCATGGACGTCCGGGAAACACGGCAGTAACTTACCTGCGAGTAGCCGTAGTCCGGCTCCGCACGAACCCCCACCCGTCGTTTCTCTCCCCCAGGAGGAACCGTGCTCCGTCCTGCCCGGAAATCCCGGCACCTCCGGAATTCCACCGCCCTCGCCGCCGTCGCCCTCGGCGCCGCGCTCGCGCTCACCTCCACCACCGCCCAGGCCGCCACCCAGGCGCCCCGGCACTACGTGGCGCTCGGCGACTCCTACGCCGCCGGCGCCGGAGTGCCGGGCCAGTCGGCCGGCCTGTGCCTGCGCTCCGACCGCAACTACGGCCACCTGGTCGCCGGCGCCCTCAAGGCCGGCCGGTACACCGACGTCACCTGCGCCGCGGCCAAGATCAAGGCGATGACGCAGCCCCAGTACGACGCCTTCATCCGGGTCAACGACCCGCAGCTGGACGCGGTCACCGCCGACACCGACCTGGTCACCCTCGGGATCGGCGGCAACGACCTCGCCGCCAGCGACCTCGGCCTCGGCGAACTGGTCGCCACCTGCATCGCCGGCGCCGTCGTCAACCCGTTCGGCACGCCCTGCAAGGACGTCTACCACCACGGCCACTGGGACTGGAGCACCATGTCCTGGCAGTACGGCACCGACGACCTCGCCGAGCGGATCCGCACCACCATCACCCCGCAGCTGACCGACACCCTCAAGCGCATCCACACCAAGGCGCCCGGGGCCCGGGTGCTGCTGGTCGGCTACCCGTCCGTGCTGCCCGCCGACGGCTCGACCTGCGTGCTGCGCCAGCCCGTCACCCCGGGCGACGTCGAGTACATGCACGGGGTGCTCGACAAGCTGAACGCCGCTCTGAAGGCCACCGCGGCCGCGAACGGCGCGACCTACGTGGACACCGCCACGCCGACCCTCGGGCACGACGTCTGCTCGGACGACCGCTGGATCGAGGGCGCGCTGCCCGGCTCGCCCGCCGTGCCGTTCCACCCGAACGCGACCGGCGAGCAGGTGATGGCGCAGGCGGTGCTCGCCGCGCTGAAGTAGCGGCGGGGCGCGCCACCGCGGCGCCGGAGACGGTGCCGGGGCGGCGCGGGGAGCGGTGCCGCCGGAAAAGCCCCGAGGGGCCGGTGACCACATACCCGTCACCGGCCC
>NZ_JBHVEU010000437.1:0-7538 GCF_042802075.1 Kitasatospora sp. NPDC057518 | reverse complement strand
GTCCGGATCGGGTGCGGAGCTACCGGCGGGCGCCGTCAGCGGCCCGGCGTCAGCCGGTAGGGGTCCGGGGCGGAGCCCATGTCCGGCTCCGGCTCGTACGCCCCGTCCTGCGGGTGGCGGCGGGCCGCGGCGCGCCCCGGACGGACCGGCCACCAGATGCCGCGGCCGAACAGCGCGGCCAGCGCGGGCACCAGCACCACCGACAGCAGGAAGGCGGACAGCAGGATGCCGAGCGCCAGCGCGAAGCCGACCTGACGGCTCGCCGGGGTGGCGGCGAGGGTGGCGAAGGAGCCCGCCAGCACCAGGCCCGCCGTCGCGATGGCCGGGGCGGTGTGCCGCACCGCCCGGGCCACGGCCGCGCGGGCCGGCCCCGGCTGCTCCATCTCCTCCCGGATCCGGTCGCTGATCAGGATGTTGTAGTCGGTGCCGAGCGCGACGACGAACAGGAAGAGCACCAGCGGGAGCGTGAAGTTGACGCCCGGCTTGTCCAGGCCGTGCTGGAAGAGCAGTGCCGAGGCGCCGAGCGTGGCCGCGAAGCAGAGGCCGACGGAGACCATCAGGACCACCGGCGCCAGCAGGCTGCGCAGCAGCATCAGCAGGATCAGCGCGATCAGCGCGGCCGCGACCGGGAAGACGAGCCGCAGGTCGTGGTCGACGGCCTTCGAGATGTCGGCGAAGACCGCCGGGGTGCCTCCGACGTGGGCCGTCGTCCCGGCGGGCGTGTGCGCGGCGACGGCGGCCCGCAGCGGCCCCGAGACCACGTCACGGGCCTGCTGGGACTGCGGGTCCGCGGTCAGGTAGAGGTCGATCCGGGCGGCCCGCCGGTCGTCGGCGAGGGCGGTCCCCGCCACCTGCCCCACGCCCGCGACCTGTCCGAGCGCGCGGGACAGGCCGTCGAACCGGTCCGCGCTGAGCGTGCCGCCGTCCTTGGCGGTGAGGTAGACGGTGGTCGGGTCCGACACACCGGCCGGCAGCGCGCGGGAGATCTCGGCCGCGGTGGCGGCGGCGGCGGTGCGCGGGCCTTCGGCGCCCTGGCCGTAGTCCATCCTGATCCCGACCGTCCCGAGGGCCAGCGCGCCCAGTGCGGCGACGGAGGCCACCGCCAGGGCCAGCGGCCGGCGCGCCACCAGGCCGCCCAGCCGGGCCGACACGCCCTCGCGCGGCCGGCTCTGGAGCGCACGCGAGGGCCAGAACATCCCGCGTCCGCAGGCCGCCAGCAGGGCGGGCATCAGCGTCAGGCTGCCCAGCAGCATGACCAGGACCGAGACGGCGATGGCCGGGCCGAGCACCCGGAACTGCCCGAAGCTCGCCACCCCGAGCGTGGCGAAGGCGGCCACGATGGTCAGCGCCGCCGAGGTGATCGCCGTGCCCACCCGCCCCGAGACCTCCGCGGCCACGACCCGGACGGGCGTTTCGGGTCGCGCCCGCAGCTGCTCGCGGAAGCGGAACAGCAGGAACAGCAGGTAGTCGATCCCGATGCCGATCAGGACCACCTGGATCAGCGACGGGGTGCTCGGGTCGATCCTGATCCCGGTGAGCATCGAGGCGCCGACCACCGCGCCCAGTGCCACGCCACCGATCAGGGCGACCGCGAGCAGCGGCAGCAGGGCCGCCAGCACGCTGCGGAACACCAGCACGTTGAGCAGCACGATCAGCCCCATGGTGAGGGCTCCCATGACCTTCGCCATGGTCTTCCCGTCGTCCTTGGTGTCCACCGTGCCGGCCAGGCCGCCGGTGAAACCGGTGCGCAGCCCCGCGTCGTCGAACTGGGCCCGCGCCGAGTCCCGGAAGGCCCGGAAGAGGTCCTGCATCCCCGGCTCCTCGGGGTTGCCGACCAGCCCGACGGAGAGCAGCTCGAAGCTCTTGTCCGGTGCCACCATCACCGGGGCGACCGCGGGGGTCTGCGAGTGGTCCCGCGCCAGGAAGGACGGCCCGTCCTCCTCCTTGGGCTTCGGCATGGTGACCCGCTGCCGGCCCAGCTTCTCGGCCAGGGTGCCGATCCGCTGGTGGTCCGCGGCGCTGAGCGGGCCGCCGTCCGAGCGGGCGACCAGCACGGTCACCGTGTCGGCGTCGGGCTTCACGCCGAACCTGTCCTCGGCGATCTTCAGCGCGGCGGCCGAGTCGTAGCTCGCGGGCAGGAAGTCGCCGACCCGGGTCTGCGTGACGCGGAAGATCAGCGCCCCGCTCAGGGCGGTCAGCGCGACACCCAGCACCGTCCAGAGGGCGATGACCTTCCATGGGTTTCTCGTCGAGAATCCGGTCAGGGCGCGGATCAAAGTGTTCTCCTGCGTATCGACTTGCGGGTGGACTCGGCACCGGGTTCCCGGCCGGTCTCCAGACGATCACGCGGCACCCCCCGGATTCGTCCGGGCACAGGATGAACGGAAGCGGGGCCCCAGGGTCCGGCAGCCGTCCGGGACCAGGACCGTGGTCCCGGTCCCGGACCCGCCTCAGGGGCCCCGTCGCGGCCGGTCGGCCGGTGCCAGAATGGGTCGATCACCACAGCCCGGCCGCGCCGCACCGGTCCGGCGGGCCACGAGCAGGGAGACGCACAGATGCGCCGGCGCCGACACCCCGAGCAGCCGATCTCCGGCGGGCCGCCGGCCTCCGACAGGCTGCCGGGCGCCGACAGGCCGAAGGGCGGCGACGCGTTGCCGTGGACGCGTGACGACGCGCTGGTCGCCGTCGCCGCGGCCGCCCTGGACCTGGTCGGCTACTCGCTCGGCAGCGTGAGTGGCGACGGTGGGCCCGGAGGCGGCGGTGCCACGGCGCTCGGCGTCGTCCTCATCGTGCTGCCGGCCCTGCCGCTGCTCTTCCGGCGCAGCCACCCGGTGTCGGCGCTCGCGGCCGTACTGGCCCTGGGCGCGGCGGAGAACCTCTCCGCACCGCCGTCGACCCACTTCGGCTTCGCCCTCTCGGTGGCCCTGTACTCGGTGGCCAGGGTCCGCACCGCCCCGGTGACGGCGCTGATGTCCGGCGCGACGGCGGTGGTGACGCTGCTGAACCAGAGCCACGGGCGGCTCCCCACGGGGGCGAACGTCCTCTCCGCCGTTCTCGCGGTCGCGGTCGTGGTCGGCACGGCCGTCGTGGTCAACCGCTGGCAGCAGCAGGTGGCGGCCCATCGCAGGCTGCTCGCCGACCGTGCGGTGGCCGAGGAACGACGCCGCATCGCACGGGAGTTGCACGACATCGTGGCCCACCACATCACCACCATGCAGCTGATGGCCGGCGGCGCCCGGGCCAACCTCGGGGGCGACACCGAGGTGGTCCGCGACGCCCTGGTGACCCTCGAGTCCTCCGGGCGGATGGCCCTGCGCGAGATGCGCCAACTCCTCGACGTCCTGCGGGCCGACGAGGATCCGGAGACCGTGCCGAGCCCGCCCCAGCCCGGCGCCGACGACCTCGACCGCATCGTCGACGAGTCCCGGCTGGCCGGCCTGCCGACCGAGTTCGAGGTCAGCGGCCGCCCGCGACCGCTGCCCCCGACGGTGGGCCTGACCGTCTTCCGGATCGTCCAGGAGTCCCTCACCAACACCCGCAAGCACGCCGGCCCGGCCAGTGCCCACGTCCGGCTGACGTACCGTCCGGACCGGGTCACCGTCGAGGTGCGCGACGACGGCGCGGGCACCGGGACGGGCCCGGCCGGGGCCGCGGGCGGAACCGCCGCCGGGGCGGCGGCCCGGACCGGGCACGGCCTGATCGGCATGCGCGAACGCGTCACCCTGCACGGCGGCACGCTGGAGACCGGCGGGCTCGCCACCGGCGGCTACCGGGTGGCCGCCAGCCTGCCGCTGGCCCCGGGCGAGACGGAGGAGGCGCTCCGCTGATCCCGGCCCTCACTCCTCGCGGTGGACGTCCACCAGCACCTTGCCGATGGTCTCCCGCGCGGCCATCGCCCGGTGCGCCCCGGCCACCCCGGACAGCGGGACGGTCCGGTCGATCCGCGCCACCACCCGCTTCTCGGCGGCGAGCCGGAACAGGTGGTCGGCGACGCCCTCGAACAGCGCCCGGTCCGTCAGCACGTGCTTGAGCCAGAAGCCCTGGGCGCCCGCCGAGCGCTCGGTCAGCTCGCCCATCGTGAAGGCGTCCTCCACCCCGCCGCGCGCCCCGACCGACACCAGCCGCCCGAAGGGCGCCAGTCCGGCCAGCCCGGCGCGCAGCACCGGGCCGCCGACCGAGTCGAGGAACAGGTCCAGCCCGCCCGACTCCGCGAGCCGCCCGGCCAGGTCGGGGTCGGCCGGGTCGAGCACGGTGTCGGCGCCCAGTGAGAGCAGGTACTCCCGCTTCTCCGGGGTGGAGGACAGGGCGACCACCCGGCTCGCGCCCAGCTCCCTGGCCAGCTGCACCGCCAGGTGCCCGACCCCGCCGGCGGCCGCGCTCACCCCGACGGCGTCGCCCGGCCGCAGCCGCCCCGCCAGGGTCAGCGCGCCGTAGGCCGTCGCTCCCTGCTCCAGCAGCCCCAGCGCCTGCTCGTCGTCCACGCCGTCCGGCACCTCCACCGTGTGCGCCGCCTCGGGCGCGGCCACGTGGGCGTACCCGCCGCCGGTGCGCAGCAGCGCGACGACCCTCCGGCCGTCCTCCCGGCGCCGCCCGACCACGTCGACGCCGAGCACCGCCGGCAGCGGGAACCTGAGGTACTCGCCGGTGCGGCACTCCAGGTCGGCGTAGTTGAGCCCGGCCAGGGTGACGTCGACCAGCACCCGGCCCGGGCCGGCCTCCGGTTCCGGCACCGTCTCGACGCTCAGCTCCTCCGGGCCGCCGTAGCGGTGGATCAGCGCGGCGCGCATCATTCCGTTCTCCTCCAGGTCGGGACTCATCCGGCGAACAGCGCGAGCAGGGCGCCCTCCAGGGCGCGGGCGGCCTCCGGGCCCTCGGCGACCGCGCAGTACATCACCGAGCCGTCGGCGGGCCCGAAGTCGGAGCTGAACAGCACGCCGGTGCCGCTCTCCCGGTCGAAGGCCAGCCCGGCCGCGCCGATCGCCGCCACCGCCTCGGCGAAGGACCGCACCTTGAGGCCGGCCAGCTCCAGGAGGTGGCGCGAGCCGCGGTGCTCGGGGCGCAGCAGGCGGCCGGCATAGGCGTGGTGCAGGTGGCTGGAGCCGGTGAGCCGCGCGTTGGTCTCGTGGAAGTAGATCTCGCCCTCGGGGGTCAGCACGGCATCCGCGCTGACCGTGCCCCGGTAGCCGATCACCCGCAGCGCCTCGCACAGCCGGGCGGCCTCGCGGACGAGTTCGTCCCGGGTGCCGGCGTCCGGGGTGACCGGCGGGGTGATCTCCCCGACCACCACCGGCCGCATGACCATCTCGCCGCAGCCGGAGAGCACGGCGCCCGTGTCCCCGATCACGAACTCGGCGTACAGCGGCGCCGAGTCGGCGAAGTACCGCTCCACCACGACCCGCTGGCCGCGTCCGCCGGTCAGCCAGGTCCACCGCTCGGCCACGTACGCGGCCACCGCCGCCCGGTCCGGCAGCGGCACCACCCGCTCGGCGCCGACCGGCTCCACCTTCTCGTCCCGGGCGAGGATCTCGTTGCCGAGGCCGCCCGCCTGGTACTCGACCTTCACCATCACGCTGTGCCCCCGCGCCAGCAGGTCCTCGATCGCGGCCTCGACCTCCGCGGGCGAGCCGGCCACCCGCCCGGGCGGGATCGGCACCCCGGCGCCGGCGGCCATCGCCCGGAACCCGGCCTTGCTGTTGACCAGCGCGTTGCCGCCCTGCGCGGCGAAGGGCCGGCCGGGCATGGCGTGCCCGATCCCGAGCGCGTCCGCCAGCTCGGCCACCGCGCCGTTCGGCGAGACGGCCAGCACCTCGTCGACGGCGCGCCCGTCCAGCGCGCGGCGCAGCTCGGCGCGGAAGCCCGGGTCGGCCAGCCGGTCGGCGGTGAGCACCTGGTCACCGTGGGCGCCGGGCGGCGGCACCACGAAGGCCAGGCTGTCGGCCCGTACGCCGGTCAGCCCGGTGACGTACGCCAGGTACTCCGGGTCGGGGCCGCAGGGCAGCACCAGGACGTCCCCGTCCTCGGCCCACCAGAGCATCCGCTGCGCCCCGCACCCGGCGAACCGCAGCTCCGCCGGCGGCGTCCCGGCGAGGTCCCCGACCATCTCCTCGGTGCGGTTGTTCGCGATGCAGAGCGTCGTCATCTGGTGAACCCTTCCGGCCTTCGCCGCTGTTGCGGCCCTGGTCCCACGTGCGGCACGGGTGTGGCGTGCGCTACCGGTGTAGCGCACCGGGGTTGTTCTGGTTCGGCCCTCGGTCATTGAACAAAACGCCGAACAACCGGCGGCCCTCCGACCCGCGCCGGTCGCCCCCCGGAGCGGGCACCGCCCCAGCAGGGCGCACCGGCCCCAGGAGTACCGTGGGTGTGCTGTTCGACCGTCCCGGTCCGTCCGACCCGACCGGCCCGGCTCCATCCGCAGAGAGGGTACGAACTCCCATGACCACCACCGTCGCCGCCTACGCCGTGCCGGCCCCCAAGGCCCCGCTGGAACGTACGACCATCGAGCGCCGCGCGGTCGGCGAGCACGACGTGCTGATCGACATCGCCTTCGCCGGCATCTGCCACTCCGACATCCACCAGGCCCACGAGGGCTGGGGCCGGGCGGTCTTCCCCATGGTGCCCGGGCACGAGATCGCGGGCGTCGTCGCCGAGGTCGGCCCCGGCGTCACCGGCTTCGCGGTCGGCGACCGGGTCGGCGTCGGCTGCATGGTCGACTCCTGCCGCACCTGCGACAACTGCCGGGCCGGCCTGGAGCAGTACTGCGACGAGGGCCCGGTGTGGACGTACAACGCCGTCGGCAAGGACGGCCGGCCCACGTACGGCGGCTACGCCAAGACCGTGGTCGTCGACGAGAACTACGTGGTCCGCGTCCCCGAGGCGCTGCCGCTGGACAAGGCCGCGCCGCTGCTGTGCGCGGGCATCACCACCTACTCCCCGCTGCGGCACTGGAACGCCGGCCCCGGGAAGCGGGTCGCCGTGGTGGGCCTCGGCGGGCTCGGCCACATGGGCGTGCAGATAGCCCACGCGCTCGGCGCCGAGGTCACCGTGCTGTCCCAGTCGCTGCGCAAGAAGGACGACGGCCTGCGGCTGGGCGCCGACCACTACTTCGCCACCAGCGACCCGGCGACCTTCCAGAGCCTCGCGGGCACCTTCGACCTCATCCTCAACACCGTCTCCGCGCCGATCGACTTCGCCGCCTACTTCTCCCTGCTGCGCACCGACGGGGCGATGGTCAACGTCGGCCTCCCGGAGGAGCCGCTGGAGGTCGACATCCGGGCGCTGGGCGGCCGGCGGCGCAGCATGAGCTCCTCGGGCATCGGCGGCATCGCCGAGACCCAGGAGATGCTGGACTTCTGCGCCGAGCACGGCGTGGCGGCCGAGATCGAGCTGATCGGCGCCGAGAGGATCAACGAGGCGTACGAGCGGGTCCTCTCCAGCGACGTCCGCTACCGCTTCGTCATCGACACCGCCACCATCTGACGACCGGCCGGGCCGGTCCGGACCCCTTCGGAGGGGCCGTGTGACCGGTCCTGGCCACCGGG
>NZ_JBHVEU010000436.1:0-7542 GCF_042802075.1 Kitasatospora sp. NPDC057518 | reverse complement strand
GCCCGGCACCGACAGGCCGGCCCGGTCAGCCCGCGGGCCGGACCACCGCGGCCGAGCCGCCGCCGCGCCGCACCGGCTCGGCGGCGGCCACCCAGCGGCCGTCCGGCAGCCGTTCCACGCCGGTGGCGGCACCGATCTCGCCGCCGTTGACGAAACTGTGTCCGAGGCCCTCCAGCGCGGCCCGCTCGGGCAGCGCCAGGAAGGCGGGCTCGGCCTGGGTGGTGGCGCTGTTGCGCTGGCTGGCGCGCGGGGCGGCGATGGCCTGCTCCAGGCTCAGGCCCCGGTCGAGCCGGCCGAGCAGCACCTGGAGGGTGGTGGTGATGATGGTCGCGCCGCCGGGGCTGCCGGTGGCCAGCAGCGGCTCGCCGTCGCGCAGCACGACCGTCGGGGACATCGAGGAGCGCGGCCGCTTGCCCGGGCCCGGCAGGTTGGGGTCGGGGACGCCCGGGGCGAGCGGGGTGAAGTCGAAGTCGGTCAGCTCGTTGTTGAGCAGGAAGCCCCGGCCGGGGACGGTGATGCCGCTGCCGCCGGTCTGCTCGATGGTGAGCGTGTAGGAGACGATGTTGCCCCAGCGGTCGGCGACCGTCAGGTGGGTGGTGTTGGGGCCCTCGTACGGCTCGGGGACGGCCTGGCCGGTGTCGGCGCAGGGGGCCGGGTGGCGCGGGTCGCCGGGGGCGAGCGGGCTGGTCAGCGCGTGGTCCGGGCTGACCAGGCAGGCCCGGGAGGCGGCGTAGCGCTCGGAGAGCAGTTCCCTGGTGGGGACGTCGCTGAAGGCCGGGTCGCCGACCCAGCGGTTGCGGTCGGCGAAGGAGATCCGGGAGGCCTCCAGGAAGTGGTGGTAGTACTGGGTGCCGCTGTACGTGGAGACGTCGCCGCCGTCCTCCAGGATGTTGAGCGCCTCGCCGACGGTGGTGCCGCCGGAGCTGGAGGGGGCCATCGCGTAGACGTCGTAGGCGCCGTGGGAGACGTGGGTGGGCGCCTGGTCGCGGACCCGGTAGTCGGCGAGGTCGGTGGTGTCGACCTTGCCGGGGCGGGCGTTGCGGCCGGACGCCGGGTCGACCGGCGGGTGCTGCACGGTGTTGGCGATGTCCTTGGCCAACTCACCCTGGTAGAAGGCCTTGACGCCGTCCTTGGCGAGCAGCCGGTAGGTGGCGGCGAGGTCGGGGTTGCGCAGCACGCTGCCGGTCTCGGGGGGCTTGCCGTTCGGCAGGTAGAGCGCGGCGGTGGCCGGGAAGTCCTTGAACCGGGCGTAGTTGTCGGCGGTCTGGCCGCGGAAGGTGTCGTCGACGACGAAGCCGTGGTCGGCGATCCGCTCGGCCGGTTCGAGGTTCTGGGCGAGCGAGCGGGTGCCCCACTTGCGCAGTGCGGCGTCCCAGGTGGCGGGGGTGCCGGGGATTCCGACGGACAGGCCGCTGGTGACGGCGTCGGCGAAGGCCAGCGGTTTGCCGTCCTCCAGGAACAGGCCGCTGTCGGCGGTGCGCCCGGCCGTCTCCCGGCCGTCGATGGTGTGCACCCGGCCGGTGGCGTGGTCGTAGTAGACGAAGTACCCGCCGCCGCCGATGCCGGAGGAGTACGGCTCGGTGACCCCGAGGGCCGCGGCGGCGGCGACGGCCGCGTCCACCGCGTTGCCGCCCTTGCGCAGCACCTCGATGCCGGCGGCGGTGGCGTCGGCGTCGACGGTGGCGACCGCTCCGCCCCGGCCCACCGCCTCGGGCGCCTTCGTCGGCGGGGTCGCGGCGCCGGCCGGTCCGACGCCGGACCAGACCAGCGCGGTGGCGAGCAGCAGTGGTGGTGCGAGACGGGTCAGAGCCCTCATCCGATTCCTCCTGAGTCTGCGTCAACTCAGTTGTTCCACAGGAGGGATGATCCGACAACCACACCGCGCCGCTACCAACGGGTAGTTGGCGGGGCGGGCGGGGGCGCCAGGAGAACAGCCGGCAGGCGCCCCCACCCCGCTACAGCGCGCTGCGCTCCACCCGCCGCCGCTTGATCGTGCGGAAGCGCCGCGCCACCTGCCGGGCCAGGTCGGCCGCGCCGACCAGGCCGGCCTCGTTGCCGAGGGCGGCGTGCACGATGGCGGCCTCCGGGCGGAAACCGCGCCCGGTGAGGGTGCGGCGGAAGGTGTCCCGGGCCGGACCGAGCAGCAGGTCACCGGCCTCGGAGACCCCGCCGCCGATCACGAAGCGGCCCGGGTCCAGCGCGGCGGCCAGGTTGGCGATGCCGACGCCGAGCCAGGTGCCGACCTCGTAGAGCAGCTCGGTCGCGACCGGGTCGCCCTCCTGGGCGGCCTCGGTGACCAGCGGCCCGGTGATGCCCTCGACCGTGCCGCCCGCCCGGGCCAGCAGCGGCTGCACCACCGGCGACTCCTCGGCGACCAGCTCGCGCGCGTCGCGCACCAGGGCGTTGCCGGAGGAGTACTGCTCCCAGCAGCCCCGGTTGCCGCACGGGCAGCGGTGGCCGCCGGGCAGCACCTGCATGTGCCCGAACTCGCCCGCCAGGCCGTACTTGCCGCGGTCCACGTAGCCGTCCCGGACCACCGCGCCGCCGATGCCGGTGCCCAGGGTGAGCATCACCATGTGGTCCTCGCCGCGCCCGGCGCCGAAGCGCCACTCGGCCCAGGCGGCCGCGTTGGCGTCGTTCTCCACGATCACCGGGAACCGCAGCCGCTCGCTGAGCGCCTCCCGGAGCGGCTCGTTGCGCCAGTTGAGGTGCGGGGCGAACAGCACCTTGGAGCGGTCGGCGTCGACCCAGCCGGCCGCGCCGATGCCCACGGCGTGGACGTCGTGCCGGTCGGCGAGCTGGAGCACCAGCTCGACGATGACATCCTCGACCACCTTGGGGCTCTTGCTCTTGTGCGGCGTGTCCGTGCGCAGCTTCTCCAGCACCTTGCCCTCGCCGTCCACCACCCCGGCGACCACCTTGGTGCCGCCGATGTCGACACCGATCGTGGGCAGCCGCAGTATCCCGGCGGGCAGGGCGCGGCGGCGGCGCTCGGCGCGCGGGCCGAGGCCGAGCAGGGTCGGCAGGACGGGTGGCCGGGTGCTGCCTTGGGAGCCGGTCACGGCTGCGGACGCTCCTCACGGGTGTCGGGTTCTCGGGGGTCGGATTCTCCGGAAGCCGATTCTCCGCCACCGGGGAGTCCGGTGCCGGAGCCGCCGGGGGCGGAGCCACGGGGGTCGGAGAGCGACGGTCGGGCCAGCTCGTGCGAGAGCTCGGCGAGGTCGGAGCCGCCGGCCATCTCGGTGGTGAGCTGTTCGAGGCTGATCTCGGCACGCGGATGGCTGCCCGCCATCCGGCCCCGCCGGAGCAGGGTGAAGTGGTCGCCGACCAGGTACGCGTGGTGCGGGTTGTGGGTGATCAGCACGACCCCGAGCCCGGCGTCGCGGGCGGCGGTGACGTACTTGAGCACCACCCCGGACTGCTTGACGCCGAGCGCGGCGGTGGGCTCGTCCAGGATCAGCACCTTGGCGCCGAAGTGCACCGCGCGGGCGATCGCCACGCACTGGCGCTGCCCGCCGGAGAGGGTGCCGATCGGCCGGTCGACGTCGTACAGGTCGATGCCCATCCGCGCGAGCGCGTCGCGGGTGGTGGCGCGCATCCCCTCGGCGTCCAGCCGCAGGCCGCCCCAGCGGCGCATGCCCTGCTCGGAGCCGAGGAAGAAGTTGCGCCAGACCGGCATCAGCGGGACGACCGCGAGGTCCTGGTAGACGGTGGCGATGCCGCGGTCCAGGGCCTGGCGCGGGGAGTCGAAGCGGACCGCCTCGCCGCCGACGGTGACGGTGCCCTCGTCGTGCTGGTGCAGCCCGGAGATGATCTTGATCAGGGTGGACTTGCCGGCCCCGTTGTCGCCGAGCACGCAGCTGATCTCGCCGGCCCGCAGGGTCAGCGAGACGTCCTGGAGCGCCCGGACGGTGCCGTAGCTCTTGCCGACGCCGTCGAGGGAGAGCAGTTCGGTACCCATGGCTTCCGTGTTCGTCGCGGCCCCCGTGAGGTCCGTGTTCATCGCGGCCCCCGCTCGGCCCGGCGCTTGACGTAGGCGTTCAGCAGCGCGGCCAGCAGCAGCATCGCGCCGAGGAAGAACTTGAACCAGTCCGGGTTCCACTGGGCGTAGATGATCCCCTTGCTGGCCATGCCGAAGATCAGCGCGCCGAGCGCGGAGCCGACCACCGAGCCGTAGCCGCCGGTGATCAGGCAGCCGCCGATGACCGCCGCGACGATGTAGATCAGCTCGTTGCCGACGCCCTCGCCGGACTGCACGGTGTCGAAGGAGAACAGCAGGTGCTGGCCGAGCACCCAGGCGCCGAAGCCGACACCCAGGTACAGCAGGGTCTTCGTCCGGGCGACCGGCACGCCGACCGCGCGGGCCGCGTCCGCGTCGCCGCCGACCGCGAAGATCCAGTTGCCGAAGCGGGTGCGCAGCAGCACCCAGCTGCCGACCACGAGCAGTCCGAGCCACCACCAGACGGTGGCCTTGATGGTCAGCCCGCCGACGGTCACCTCGGAGGCGAACAGCCAGCGGCAGGCGGCGAAGCCCTCCATGTCGGAGATCGACTTGGTGGAGACGGTGCCGGAGATCGCCTTGGTGACGCCCAGGTTGGCGCCGGTCAGCATCAGGAAGGTGCCGAGCGTGACGATGAAGCTGGGCAGCCTGGTGCGGCCGAGCATCCAGCCGTTGAACCCGCCGATGGCCAGCGTGGTCGCCAGCGAGACCAGCACGCCGACCCAGGTCACCGCGGTGAACTGGTACGAGACCATCGAGGAGGTCAGCGCGGCGGTGGTGACCAGCACGCCGGCCGACAGGTCGAACTCGCCGCCGATCATCAGCAGCGAGACCGGCACCGCCATGATCCCGATGGTGGAGGCCGCGTACAGCACGGTGCCCAGCGAGGAGACCCGCAGGAACGGTTCGGCGACGACGGCGAAGACCGTGAAGACCGCGACGGCGGCGATCAGCGAGCCCAGCTCGGGGCGGGCGAGGAGCCGCCGCAGGGCCGGCGGACGGCCGTCGACCAGGCCGTCGTGGGCGAGGAGGTCGGGGGTGCTCACCTGGTCCCCCTCGCGACGTACTCGGCGAGCGCGTCGGCGTTGTCCTTGGTCAGGATCTGCGGACCGGTCTCGACGGGCTTGCCGCCGCCGAGCATGTTCAGGTTGTACTTGTACAGCCAGACCAGGTCGACGCCGGTGTAGCCCTGGAGGTAGGGCTGCTGGTCGACGGCGAAGCCGACGCTGCCGGACTTGAGCCCGGACACCACCTGCGTGCCCAGGTCGAAGGTGTCCAGCTCGACGGTGCGGTGGGCGTCCTGGACGGCCTGGAGGCCGGTGGCGGCCATCGGGCCGGAGAGGGTCAGCACGGTGTCGATGGACGGGTCGGCCTGCAGCTTGGCGGAGATCGCGGCGCGGGCGTCGGGCATGTCGACGCCGTTGACGTAGAGCACCTGGAAGGCCCCGCCGGACTTGGACTGGGCGCCGGAGCAGCGCTGCTCCTGGCCGACGTTGCCCTGCTCGTGGATCACGCAGAGCACGTTCTTGCGGCCGCGCGAGGCCAGCTCGGTACCGGCCGCCTGGCCGGCGGTGGACTCGTCCTGACCGATGTGGGTCAGCGCGCCGAACTTCTGCGAGTACTCCTGGCCGGAGTTGATCGTGATCACGGGGATGCCGGCGGCCTTGGCCTTGCCGAGGACGTCCGCCATGGCGTCGCCCTTGGCGAGGGTGACCAGCAGGCCGTCGACCTTCTGGTCGATGGCGGCCTGGACGAGCTGGACCTGGTTCTGGGTCTGCGCGTCGTTGGAGTACAGGAAGGTGATGTTGTCCTTGGCGGCGGCCTGCTCGGCGCCCTTGCGCACAGTGTCCCAGAAGGCGTCGCCGGCTCCGGCGTGGGTCACCATGGCGACCTTCCAGCGCGGAGTCGAGACGGCGCCGCCGCCGGTGGCCGCGGCCTTGGCGCGGGCCTCCTCGGCGCGTCTGCCTCCAGTACTGCTGCAACCGGCCACGGCGACCGCGAGTGCCAGGACGGCACACGCGGGCCAGAGGCGGTGGGACGGGCGAAAGCGGGTGATGCTCATCCCCATAGTCTCCCTGCCCGTGCCGCGCGGTATCGCACCGCCTCGCCCGGCAGCGCGAACGGCCTGGGAGGTAAGGTGCCCCGGGGGACCTTTCCTGGTAGTTCGCTGAACATCTGGTCCGGACGACGTCCGTTCGGGTGGCAGACTAGGCGCCGATCCGAAGGCGGTTCATCACAAGAAAGTGATGTTCCTCTCAGGTTCCGCACAGATTCGGACGGCAACCGATCACCGGTCCATCGCCGTCTGATGCCATTGACGTGCGTTCGGGCGAGTGGGCCCCGGGCGGCGTGCGACCCGGATACGAGAACTCGATGGAACTGACAGGTACGCCATTCTTCCTCCTCACCGTCATCCTGGTGCCGGTGTCCATCACAGTGGCGTTGCTGTTCTGGGGGAAGGTCGGCGGCCCGCAGCCGGTACGCTACCTCACCCGGATCGTCATGATCATGTTCTGCCAGGTCACCGCCGTCCTGATGGTCTTCGTGATGGTCAACAACGCCAACCTGATCTACGGCAACTGGGACGACCTGCTCGGCACCGGCAACCACGTCCGCGCGGTGCCCGTGGTGGCGCCGGTCGACCCGGCCGCGGCCGCCGCCGGCGGCCAGGGCGCCGAGCCCGCCAAGGAGCCGCAGAAGGTCAAGCAGAGCTTCGGCGGCGTGAACGACCCGCTCGTCCCGAACGACGTGCAGCGGACCGAGCTCAAGGGCCAGGTGTCCGGGGTCGACGGCGAGGTGCTGGTCTGGCTGCCGCCGCAGTACAACGACCCGGCGTTCAAGGACAAGAAGTTCCCCGTGGTCGAGCTGATCCCGGGCTACCCCGGCTCCTCCTCCACCTGGTACGGCACCCTCAAGGTCTCCGAGCAGCTCAAGCCGCTGATGCAGCAGGGCAAGGTCGCCCCGTTCATCCTGGTCTCGCCCCGCACGAAGCTGCTGAACAACCAGGACGCCGGCTGCACCGACATCCCCGGCAAGATCAACGCCGACGCCTGGGTCACCCGCGACGTCCCGCAGATGGTGCTGGACAACTTCCGCGCGGACCCGTCCGCGGACCGCTGGGCGATCGCCGGCTACTCGGCCGGCGCGCACTGCGCGGCCAAGCTGTCGCTGGCCCACCCCAACCGGTACCGGGCCGCCATCGCGATGTCCGGCTACAACGACCCGGCCCAGGAGCCGGACTCCCTGGTCGGCAAGGACGCCAAGCTGCGCGAGGCCAACAACCCGGTCAACATCCTGAAGACCGCCCCGCAGCCGCCGAAGGTCGCCCTGCTGGTCAGCGGCTCCAAGGGCGACGGCTACGAGGACGGCGAGGCGATCCGCGCCGCGGCCAAGGCCCCGACCACCGTCCAGGTCGAGGAGGGCACCGGCCCGCACACCACCGAGCAGTGGAAGAAGATGGTCCCGGCCGCCTTCCAGTGGCTGACCTCGGTCATCCCGGTCCAGTAGGCCGGCCGGCAACAGCGAACCGTACGGGAAGGGCC
>NZ_JBHVEU010000435.1:0-7550 GCF_042802075.1 Kitasatospora sp. NPDC057518 | reverse complement strand
CACGCACCGAGGCGCGTCCGCGGGCGGGGCGGGGCGGGGCGGGGTGGTGCGGTGCGGTCGCGGCGCGCGGGCGGTGCGCGCCGGACCGGGCCTCAGCCCTTGCCGCCGCCCGCCTTCAGCACCTGGGCCGCGGCCACGCCCGCCGCGCTGAAGCCGTGCCCGCCGCCCTCGACCTCGGCGGCGACGGCGAGGTCGCCGCGGTAGGCGATGAACCAGCTGTTGGTGGCCTGGCTGCCGGCCTCGACGGTGCCGGTCTTGGCGCCGATCTGGCCGGACAGGCCGGCCATCGGGGTACGGGCGGTGCCCTGGGTGGCGGTCTTGGCCATCATGGCGCGCAGGTCCCGGGCGACGTCGGCGGGGAGCCTGCTCGGCGCCGTCACGCGCTTGGCGTCCTCGCGCAGCACGGGCTGGCGGAACGTCCCGTTCTGCACGGTGGCGGCGACCGAGGCCATCACCAGCGAGTTGACCTGGATCCGGCCCTGGCCGATGTACGCGGCCGCGGCCTCGTCCTTGTTCCCGGGCGTCGGGATGGTGGCGTCCCGGCTCGGGACGCCGATGTGCCACTCCAGACCGAGGCCGAACTGGTCGCGGGCCACCGTGCCGAGGGTGCCGGGCTGCAGCTTCTCCAGGCCCTTGTCGATGAAGCCGGTGTTGCAGGAGCGGGCGAAGTCGTCCGCGAGCGTGTAGGACGGGAAGTCGCCGCTCTCGTCGTTGTGCCAGGCGCGCGGGGAGTAGGTGGTCTCCTTGCACGGCACCACGGTGTCCGGGCGCACGCCCGCCTCCAGCAGCGCGGCCGAGGTGATCACCTTCATCGTCGAGCCGGGTGCCTGGCCGCCCGCGAGCGCGCGGTTGAAGCCGCCCTGCGGGGCGTTGGCGATCGCCAGGATGTGGCCGGTGCTCGGCTGGACGGCCACCAGCGAGGCCGGATTGCCGTTCGCCGCCTGCTGCTTGACGGCGTCCTCGGCCACCTGCTGGAGGTCGGCGTCCAGGGTCAGCTTGACCACCGGGGCGCTCGGCGGCGTCAGCACGAACAGCCGCTCGGCCTCGCCGCCGCCCGAGAGCACCACGGCCCGTCCGGTGGTGGCGGCCGCGCCGTCCGGAGGGGCGATCTGGGGGAGGACGGCGCGCAGCGACGGGAAGGTGTCGAGCGGTCGGCCCTTGCGGTCGGTGGGCTTGGACACCGGGTTGGGCGTCTCCTGCACCCCGATGGTCCGGCCCGGGGTGAGCTGGGGGTGGATCACGGACGGCTTCCAGCGCACCACGGGCCGCCCGTCCTGGGACCGGACGACGCTCAGCACGCTGTCGTACTCCCAGGCGTCCGGGGTGCCCTCGAACTCCGCCTTCACCCGGAAGCCGAGGGCCGGCTCGCTCGGGCCGTCGGCCTTCGCGGGGCCCGTCCCGGTCAGGGCGAGCGAGCGGGCTCCCACCTGCTCGTGGAACGTGGCCAGTGCGGCGCGGGCGGTCTCCGGCCGGTCCGTCAGACCGGCGGCGGCCGGGATGTCGCCGCGGCTCCAGGCCGCCAGGAACTCCTTTGCCGTCGACTCGGCCTGCTCGGCGGTCGGCGGCTCCTGCGGGGCCTTCGCCACGGTGCCGGCGCCCTGGTGGCCGCCGGCCGGTCCGTTGTCCGTCACGGCGTTCAGCACGTTGTAGGCGCCGTAGCCGCCGACCGCCAGCAGGGCGGCGAACACCCCGCCGGCGGCGACCATCACGACCCGGCGCGTGGTCGAGCTGCGCGGTGCCCCGTCGTCGTTCCCGTCATGCCCGTCGAAGTCGTCCAGATCGTCGTACTGGTCGTACTCGATCTCGACATCGGCGAGTCGGCCGTCCTGCTCGTGCCCGGCGTGCTCGTCGTGCCGGTTGTCCCTGTGCTCCTCGAACATGCTTCCGTCCCCCCTGCGATCCTCCGTGGTGGCGGGCACGCCCCCTCCGGCATGTCGGCCCGCCGGCCCGATGACCGGACGAAGGTCCGTTCGGGCGCGGACCAGCCTATGCCGGGACGGGTGATCGGTCGACAGCGGGACGGCCCGCCCAGGGATCGGCCGGGCGGGCCGTAGGGGCCGGTCAGGCCCAGGGGTCGGTGAAGGAGCGGCCGGGGACGGGCTTGGCGACCAGGGCGATGGCGGTGAAGAAGTTGACCTGGCCGATGGCGAGCATGAGCGTGGTCAGCGCCGTGTCGTCGTAGTGCCCGGCGACCTCGGCGTACAGCGCGTCCGACACCCGCTCGCCGTGCGGGTTGGGCTGGAGGACGGCCTCGACCAGGGCGAGCGCGGCGCGCTCCGGGGCGGTGAACCAGGGGGAGTCCGGCCAGCCGGCCACCGAGGAGATCCGCTCCTCCGACTCGCCGGCCCTGCGGAGGAAGCCGCTGTGCAGGACGGTCAGGTAGGTGCTGCCGGCGATCTGGCCGGCCCGCAGCTGGACCAGGCTGATGGTGCTGCGGGGGACGGACCGGTTGCCGGTGGCCTTGAACAGTGCGGCCGAGACCTCGGCGAGCTCGGGGACGAGCTGCACCGGGTCCTGGGCCATGCGCGGGCGCAGCGGGACCTCGGCGGTGATCGGACGGGCGTTCATCGTGGTGTTCCTCTTCTCGCGGATGAGCGGATGAGCGGATGAGCGGGTGACCGCTCGACCGGGTGGACCGTGCGGCCACCCGCTCACCGGTCCGACGGATCGCGGCGCGGCTTTGTGACAGCGCGGCCCGCCCGCAGCCCGAGGACGCAGCCGACGGCCACCAGACCGGCCATCGCGAGCAGCGGCGCCGCCCAGGACCCGCTCGCGGTGTGGAGCGCGGAGGCGAGCGCGGGGCCGGTGGCGGCGAGCAGGTAGCCCCAGGTCTGGGCCATGGTGGAGAGCGCGGCGACGTGGTCCGGGTCGGTGCCCCGACGGGCGAACAGCACGGCGGCGAGCGCCTGTCCGCCGCCCATGCCGATGCCGAGGACGGCGGCCCAGAGCGGCGCCCCGCCGGCCGGGGCGAGCACCAGGCCGAGCAGGCCGAGGACGCAGACGGCCGCCACGCCCAGGATGTGCGGCCGCTGGTCGCTCCGGGCGGCGGCCAGGGTCGGGGCGAGGAAGCCGCCGACGGCGAGGCCGAGGATCAGCACGGCCTGGTCGGTGCCGGCGGTGGTCCGGCTCAGGCCCGCGTCGACCAGGACGGTGGGCAGCCAGGCCAGCGTCGCGTAGAAGACCAGGGTCTGGACGCCGAAGAAGGCCGTCAGGCTCCAGGCGAGCGCCGTCCGCCCGACCCGGCGGCGCCCGGCGGGTGCGACGGGCCCGGCCGGCGTCCGCGCGACCCGCAGCTGCGGCGCCAGGCCGGCCGCCGCCAGGGCCGCCGGGACGACGGCGATCGCGATCGCGGCCTGCCAGGACCAGGCGCCCGCGACCGGCGCGACCAGCGCGGCGACGACCGCCGAACCGGCGCCCATGGACAGCGCGTAGACGCCCGTCATGGTGCCGATCCGCCGGGGCGCGAAGCGGGCCCGGACGAACACCGGGATCAGCACGTTCACCACCGCCACCGCGACGCCCACCAGCACCGTGCCCGCGTACAGCCCGGGCAGGCCCGCCGTCCGCAGCACCGCCCCGGCCAGCAGCAGCACGCTCGCCCAGAACAGACCGCGCTCCTCGCCGAGCCGCCGCCGGGCCAGGGCGCCGAGCGGGGCGAACAGGCCCATGCACAGCGGCGGCAGGAGGGCGAGCAGGGTCACGGTGCCCGGGCCCCAGCCGGCGACCGGCGCGAGCGGCCCGATCTGTCCGAACGCGACCCGGGTGTTGAGGCTGAGCAGGACGAAACCGAGGACGAGCAGGGCCCCGGCGGTCCGTGGGGTGCGGGAGGGGGCGGGTGCGGTGGTGGTCGCAGTGGCCGACGCGGTGGTGGCCGTCGGGTCGGTGAGCGGCATGGGGAGCAAGCCCTTCGCTTCGATGAGAGGTTAGGCTTGCCTAAGCGTTCTCGCTCAAGCGTGCTTGAGCGCAACCCGGTCCCGGCGCACCCAGCCCGAGCCCAACTCGGCCTGGGCGCAACCCCGAAGGAGGCGGCGACGGATGGCGGAGCTCCACTCGATCACCGAGGTCTCGGCGGCCTTCGGCCTCTCGGTGCCCGCCCTGCGCTACTACGAGGAGTGCGGCCTGATCGCCCCCGCCGCCCGCCGCGGCCGGGTCCGCTACTACGACCGGGAGTCGCTGGAGCGCCTCGCCCTGGTCCAGCTCTGGCACGTGGACGGGATGATCCCGGTCAGCGGGACCGCCGCCGTCCTGGCCAGCGAGCGGGCGGCCGACCGCACGGCGCTGCTGCACGCCCAGCGGGACGGGATGCTCGAGCGCGCCCGCCGGCTGGAGCACGCCGCGGCCGTCCTCACCCACATGCTGCTGTGCAGTCGGGACCGCCCGCTCGACTGCCCGACCACCCGGGCCCACATCAGTGCCCGGGTCGACGCCGCCCTGGCCGGCGAGGAGCTCGCCGACGGCTTCCTGCCCGCCCGGCCGGACGGCCCGCAGCCGGAGCACCCGCGGTCGGGCAGCGCCACACCGCAGGAAGGCCTCAGCCCAGCACCGCCGGCGTCGGCCCGTCCGGCCGTACGGTGATGCTGTACGCCGCCCCCGTCGGCCGCGAGCGGAACGTCAACGGCCCCATCGGCAGCAGGAGTTCCAGTAGCGCCGTGGTCTCGCGCAGCGCGAACCGGGTGCCCAGGCAGGCGCGGGCGCCGAGACCGAACGGGAAGTAGGCGCCGAGCTGCCCGGGGCGGTCCGCGCCGTGGGCGAAGCGGGCGGGGTCGAAGCGTTCCGGGTCCGGCCAGAGCGCCGGGTCGCGGTGGGTGAGGTACGGGCAGACCAGCACGTCCGTCCCGGCGGCGATGCGGTGCCCGGCGATGACGTCGTCCTCGACGGCGTGCCGGGGGAGCAGCCAGGCGGAGGGGTAGAGCCGCAGCGTCTCGCTCACCAGCGCCTGCGGATCGGCCGTCCGGGCCTCGGGGTGGCGGTCGAGCAGCAGGAAGAGCCAGGTGAGCGTGGTGGCCGTGGTCTCGTGGCCGGCGACGAGCAGGGTGACCAGCTCGTCGCGGATCAACCGGTCGGTGTACCCGGGGTCCTGCTCGCCCGCGTCGAGCAGCACCCGGAGCACGCCGGGCTCCTCGGTCGGGCCGGCCGAGCGCGCCGCGTCGATCGCCGAGTGCGCCACCGCGTCGATCCGGGCGAGGTCCTCGGCGACCGCGTCCCGGGCGTCCGCCGCGTTGGTCGGCAGGGTCGGCATCGCGGCCACCACCCGTTCCACCGAGCGGAGTTCGCGGTCCGTCCGGTCGTCCAGCGGCAGCCCGGTGAGCGCCCGCCAGACGGTGTCCAGGGCGAAGCCGCGCATCTCCTCGCCGACGTCGAAGGCCTCCCCGCTGCGCCGGTACCCCTCCCAGCGCTCGGCGGTGCGGTGCGCCGCCGCGGCGATCCGCCGCTCGTAGCGGCGCATCCCGGTGCCGGTGAACTGCGCCTGCAGCACGCGCCGTTGGCGCTTCCAGGGGTCGCCGGTGGCGGACAGCACGCCGTCCCCGACCAGCATCCGGGCGCGGTGCGAGCGCTTGACGTACCGGTCCGGGTGGTGGCCCAGGACGTGCTGCACGGCGGCCGGGTCGGTGACCAGGACGGTCGGTGTCGGGCCGAGCCGGAAGGCGGCGACGCCGCCGACACCGCGCTGGGTCCGGGCCAGCAGGTCGACGAGCTCGGCCTCCTCGGCCCGCCACCGCTCGACGACCTCCGCGGCCAGCTCCGGTACCGGACGGGTCTCGGTGCTCACAGGTCGTGTCCTTCCGCTCTGCTGACGGTTCGTCGGTTGCGGTCCGACTCTATGCCAGCGCGCCGCCCGTCCGGGCTGCGCCGAACGGCTGGCCGACCCGGGCGGGGGCGGCGCGGCGGCCCGACCGGCCGTACCCGCACGGGTACGGTGCGGCGGGGCCGACCGGTCCCTGCTCGCCGCGCGGATGGGAGAACGCATGCCTGGGACCCGGCACTTCGGAGGCGGCGGGATCCGAACGGGAAGGCCTGTCGGCGCGGGCCGGTGGCTGGCGGCCGCCCTGCTCGTCCCGGTCCTCGCGGCCTGCGGCGGCGGTGGCGGATCCGGGTCGGCCGGCGCCACCCAGAACGGGCAGAACGGCCAGAGCAGCGGCTCGGGCCTGCCGGACGACCAGCGGACCAAGGACGAGGGGGACCAGGGCGGGTTCCGGACCGCGGGCGAGCCCTCGGCGAGCGTCCAGGGCATCGACAACAGGGCCCGGATCACCCTGTCCTTCCCGTCGAAGACCAGTTTCACGGCCGTGATCAGCAAGGTCGCCGAGTGCGGCAGCACGTCGTACGCCACCCCCGCCTCGCAGCAGGTGCGGGTGACCGACGGCAAGACCGAGCTGGTCGACTTCCGGCTCCCGCAGTGGAAGCCCGGGACCAAGGACCGGACCATCTGCCTCACGGTGACGGCCGACGACTCCTCCAAGCGGATCGAGGCCGCTGGCTCGGTGGTCGTCGTCAGCCCCGACGACGGGGCGACCACCGGCAACGGCGCGACCCCGAGTTACGGGTCGAGCCCGTCCAGCGGCGCCGGGAGCACCCCCTGAGACCTGCCGAGGAGGAACCCCCGGACGGGCAGCGGCAGCCGCAGCCGCGCTCCTGGGCCGACTGGCTCACCAGGCTCGCCACCTGGATCGCCCCGACCACCCTCCTCACCGCACTGCTCCTCTTCTTCGGCTACGCCTACACCAGTTCGCTCTACGCCTTCTTCGGCATCGACGCCGGCACGATCGGCTTCGCCACCCAGGACCTGCTGATCCGCAGTTCCCCCGCGCTCTACCTCCCGGCCGGGGTCGCCCTGTGCGGGGCGCTGGTCGGCGCGCTGGGCTACCACCTCGCGACCAGGGCGGCCGGGAAGGGCGGGGCCGGCGCCCGGACGGTGCGCCGGGCCTGTTGGGCGGTCGCCGCACTGGTCGTCCCGCTGCTGGTGCTCGGCCTCCTGGCCGGCTTCGAGGTGTTCGACGCCGGCCCGCTGGGCACCCCGCTGCTGATCGGCGGCGCGCTGCTGCTCGCGGTCCTGGCCCGGATGATGTACGTGCGCGGCACCGGCGCACCGTACCCGCTGACCGGGGAGCGGGCGGCGCTGGGCGTCAGCGTGGCGCTCATCGTGCTCTGCTCGTACTGGGCGGTCGGCGACTACGCCCAGCAGAAGGGGACGGCCGACGCCGAGGACCTCGCCCACCACCTCTACCGGCGCCCGGCGGTCGTCCTGGACACCCCCGAACGCCTCCACCTGGGGTGGCCCGGGGTGTGGGAGACGGCGCTGCCGGACGTGGACCAGGGCGCGCGGTTCCGCTACCGCTACGAGGGGCTGCGGCTGCTGGCCCTCTCCGGCGGCCGGATGTTCCTGGTCCCGCGGACCTGGACCTGGGAGACCGGCAACGGGCTGATCCTCCCGTTCGACGCCACCGTCCGGGTCGCCTTCCATCCCGGCTGAGGCCGCCGCGCGGGCTCCGCGCGACCCCCGCTCCGCGCACGGCTGCGCCGCGGTCCGTCCCCCTCGACGGACCGCGGCG
>NZ_JBHVEU010000434.1:0-7551 GCF_042802075.1 Kitasatospora sp. NPDC057518 | reverse complement strand
GCGCTCCAGGACGAGGACGGCGGCGCCCTCGGCCAGGACGAAGCCGTCCCGGTCGGCGGCGAACGGCCGGGAGGCGCCCGGTACGTCGTGTCCGCGTGCCGACAGGGTGCCCATCCGGTGGAATCCGGTCGCCACCAGCGGGCTGAGGGCGGCTTCGGTGCCACCGGCCAGGACGATGTCACAGGACCCGGCGACCAGCAGGTCGTGGGAGACGGCCAGCGCCGTGGCGCCGGAGGCGCAGGCGGTGGCGCAGGCGAGGGTCGGGCCGCGCGCGCCGAACTCCTGGGCCACCTCGCCGACGGCCATGTTGCCGATGACCATCGGGACCAGTGTCGGCGAGACGTGGGCCGGCCCGCGCTGTTGGAATCGGCGCAGCTGGTCCTCCCAGTGCGGCGCGCCGCCGAAGCCCACCCCGAGGACGACGGCGACCCGGGCACCGTCCCACCCGCCGGTGTCCAGCCGCGCGTTCCGGACGGCCTCCCGGGCCGCGAGCAGCGCGAGCTTTCCGAACCGTCCGATCCGCCATGCCTTCTTGCGCCCGACCGCCGTGTCCAGGTCCGTGGCGGGGATGCGGCAGGAGAACGCCACCGGGGCGGCGTCGAGGTCCGGGTCCGGTGACGCGGTGGGGGTTCCGGCGCAGACCCGCCGCCAGGTCTCCTCGGTGCCGACCCCGGCCGGGGTGACGAGCCCCAGGCCGGTGACGGCGATCTCGGGGCGGTTCACGCGACGGGTTCGGTCGCGTCGCCGAGGCGGGCCTGGACGATCCGGGCGATGTCGGTGAGCGTGCTCTGCCGGTCGGCGTCCTCCTGGCTGATCAGGATGCCGAACTCGTCCTGGAGGACGAAGGCGAACTCGGCCAGCGCGAGCGAGTCGACCTCCATCTCCTCGAACGTGGCGTCGGGGCTGATGGCGTCCGCGGATACGCCGAACCGTTCGACGAGCAGGGTCTGGGCGGTGTCGCAGACGGCGTCCACGGAGAGCGTCGTGTCCATGGTGGTTCCTTTCCGGAGGGCGAGGGGGCGGGCTCAGCTGCCGGTGGTGCGGTGGTGGCGGGTCAGTTCGGCGATGCCCTGGTCGAAGGTGGTGGGCGGTTCGAAGCCGAGGTCGCGCCGGGCCGCCGTGAGGTCGAACCAGTGCGGCCGGGTGAGCTGGTGGAGCAGGAACCGGCTCAGGCCGTGGCCGGTGTGGCGGCGGACCGTCGCCGTCGTGGCGTCGGCCAGGACGGCGGCGGCCAGCGCCACGGGGTAGGGCACCGGGTGCCAGCTCGTGTGGCGTCCGGCCGCGGCGAGCAGCCCGGTCACCACCTCGCGCAGCGGCCGTGGTTCGCCCTGGGCGACGAAGTAGGTCCGCCCGGCCGCCGGGTGGCCCGGTCGCAGCCGGTCCAGCGCGAGCAGGTGGGCGTGGGCGGCGGTGGCGAGGTGGCAGGTGTCGACGAGGTTGCCGCCGCGGCCCGGCATCAGCAGCCGTCCGGTTTCGGTCGCCCGCAGGAGGGCGGGCAGGAAGTGGGGGTCACCGGGCCCCCAGATCAGGTGGGGCCGCAGCACGGTGGTGGCCAGGTCCGGGCCGTTGGCGGCGAGGACGGCCGCCTCGGCCTCGGCCTTGGTGCGGGGGTAGGCGGCCAGATGGCGCCGGGGCCGGGGCAGCGACTCGTCCCCTGCCGTGATGCCGTCAGGGGTGAAGACCGCGCTCGCGGTGGAGGTATAGACCAGCTGAGGGACGCCGAGGGCGCGACAGGCGCTCAGGACGTTGCGGGTGCCCTCGACGTTGACCGCGCGGTACGGCCGCTCGGGCCCCCGGACTCCGGCCAGGGCCGCGTTGTGGATCACCGCCTCGCACCCGGCGAGGGCCCGCCGGACCGCACCCCGGTCGGCGATGTCGCCCAGGTGCTGACGGACCCCGAGCCGCTCCAGTTCAGGGCTCCAACGACGGTGCAGCGAGACCGCGATGTCGCCGCGCCCGGCGAGGCGCCGGCACAGCTCCAGGCCGAGGAAGCCACTGCCCCCGGTGACCAGGACCCTCATCGCCCGCCTCCCAGCACGCCGCCCGGGCCTCGTCGGCGCAGCTGTCGGCGGGCCCAGCGGGCCAGGCGGTCGCGGTCGACGCGCGAGTTGTGCCTCGGGTCGGTGGGCAGCCGGCGGTGGACCAGCACGGTGGCGATCCGGTGCCCGCCCGGCACCGCGGACAGGGCCTGCCGAAGACTCTGTCGGACAGCCGTCCCGGAGTTGGCCGCCGATGGCACCAACTCGACGCATAGCACCGGCCGTTGACGGCCGACGGGCCCGAGGCCGATCAGCGCGGTGCGGCCGATGCCGGGCACCGCGTCGGTGATCCGCTCGACCACGGCGGTGTCGAGCACGAACCCGGTGCCGTGCACCCGGTGTGCGGAGCGCCCGAGGAACCACAGCCGGCCGCTCTCGTCCAGCCAGCCGAGATCGCCGGTGCGGTGCAGCAGGTCCTCACCGGTGCCGACCTTGGCGGCGGTGTTCGCTTCCGGGCGGGCGTGGTAGGCCCGGCTGACCTGCGGGCCGCCGACCGTGATCTCTCCGTACCTCCCTCGCGCCATCGGCCGGTCGGAGGCCGACCGGCCGGCCGGCGCCAGGACGTGGGCCGCCATGCCGGGCACCGGGCGGCCCAGGCAGACCCCGCGGTGGGTGTGCAGCGGATCGGCGTGCGCGGCGGCCAGCTCGGCACTGTCGATCACGCTGACCGGCAGGCACTCGGTGGCGCCGTACGCGCTGAGCAGCGTCGCCTCCTCCGGCAGCGCCCGGCGCAGCGCACGCACCAGCCGGTCGGGCGGCGGGGCGCCGAAGGAGCAGATCCGCCGTACCGGGGCAAGCGGCAGGCGGCCGCCCTCGCACCCCTCGGTCAGGGCCCGCAGCACCGCGGGGGAGGCGCACACCACCGAGGTGCGGTGGTCGGCGACGGCGCGGACCAGGTCCGCGCCACGGGTGCGCGCGGGCCTGAGGTGGTCGACGGCCGGGACGACGGTGGTGGCGCCGGTGGCGGGCCCGAACAGGGCGAAGGGTAGGAACCCGGCGAGCAGCACCTCATCGGGGCCCAGCTCCAGCAGCCCGGCGACGGAGCGGACCTGAGCGGCCAGCTGCCGGTGCTCGTACTCGACGCCCTTGGGCGGACCGGTCGAGCCGGAGGTGAAGGCGATCAGCGCGAGCGAGGTCGCGGGCGGCGGGCTCGGCCACGGCGGCCCCGGCCGGGCCGGGTCCGGCCGCGGGCCGCGCCGCGTACGTCCCGTGACCAGCGTGGTGGTGACGTGCCGACGGGCCCAGCCGAACAGCAGCCGGGCCAGGTGGGCGAGCGGGTCGCCGATGAACACCTCGGGCCGGGTCTCCTCCAGGCAGGCCCGCAGGGCCGGCCGGGGCAGTGCCGGGTCGATCAGCACCGGTACCGCACCGAGGGCGAGCAGCCCGTACACGGTGGTCACCAGGTCGTACGGGTCACGGGCCATCACCACGGCCTTCTGCCCGGCTCCGACCCCCGCCTCGCGCAGTTCCCGGGCACGCGTGCGGCAGGCGGCCTCCAGGGTGGCGAAGTCGACGGTGTGCCAACGCCCGCGCGGAGCGGGCCAGACGAGCGCGGTACGGTCCGGTTGCAGGTCGGCCCAGCCGGCCAGGCGGGCGGCGAGCGTCTCCGGCCGGGCCCCGTCCGCCCGGACGGCCCCGGAGTCCGCGGTCACCACCGCAGTGCCATGACGCCGACACTGGTGCCGCTGGCCAGGCCGACGATCCCCACCAGATCGCCCTCGCGCAGCCGGCCCTGCTCCTGCGCGAGGACCAACTGCAGCGGGATGGTGGCGGTGGCGACGTTGCCGTGGTGGGCGAAGGTGGGGATCACGGCCTCTTCGGGGATACCGGTGGTCGAGCAGAGGATGCGGGTCATGGCCGCCGAGGGCTGGTGGACACAGAACAGCGCGCAGTCGGCCACGGCACCGATCAGCTCGCCCGCGGCCTTGACGGTCTGTTCCCGCAGCCCCGCGAAGGAGGCCGTCAACGCGGCGTCGTCGACCTCCAACTCGTGCATCCGGCCGGTGGCGTACGGGCTGCGCAGTACCGCGCTCGGCCACGCGGCGGGGTTGGCGAAGAACCGGCTGCCGAGGATGCCGGGCCGTTCGCTCGCCTCCACCAGCACGGCCGCTCCCATGTCGCCCAGCGTGAGGCTGGCCATCGCCGACGCGAGCCGGCCGCGGTCCGGGACGCGCCAGCGGGTGAGCCGGCTGGGCGCCTCCCCGGTGACCACCAGCACCCGCCGGTAGGAGCCGAGCCTGATCAGCGCATCGGCGCTCTCCAGCGCGCTGAGCACGCCGTTGCAGGCGTTCATCAGGTCGAAGACCGGTGCGGTGACACCGAGTTTGGCGGCCACCACGTTCGCGGTCGCCGGCTCGTCGAGGTCCTTGGTGATCCCGGTGTAGACGAGCAGGTCGATCGCCTCGGGCGGGAGGCCGGCGTCCTCCAGGACGGCCGCACCCGCCCGGGCCGCCAGGTCCGAGGGCAGGTCCCCCGGCGCCGCCACGCACCGCTCGCGCAGCCCGAACATGTGCTCCAGCAGCCCCGTCGGCAGCGCGGCCCCGGGGCTCTGCCGGCACAGCTCCTCCTCGATCTCGCGGGAGCTCTGGCGGGCCTCGGGGACATGGACCCGCACGAGACCGATCCTGCTGTGGGGCGAGGGCATGGGTACCTCTCTGTGATAGGTCGTCACCGCGCGGACAGGAAGCGCCGAAGCGGCCCGACCAGGGCCTCGCCGACGTCCTCCAGGACGAAGTGGCCCGCGTCGGCGAAGGCGTGGACCTCGGCGTGCGGGAATCTGCGGCGCCACTCCCCCAGGACGAGCGGCGTGAACACCGGGTCGCGCAGGCCCCAGCCGATGAACACCGGCAGCCCGGCGTGGTCGGCGCTGTCCCCACCGGGATCGACCAGGGACCAGGCGGGGTCCTCGCCGCTGCGCGGGATCTGCCGCAGGAAGTCTCGTACCGCCCGCCGCCGCCCCGCGCCGCGGTACGGCCACAGGTAGGCGGAACGGACCTCGGCGGGCAGCGGCCGGACCACCCCGGCCCGCAGTGCCGCCCGCGGGAAGGCGTTCAGCAGGTGCGCCGCCTCACCGAGCGGCCCGATGTCGCGCAGCAGGGCCAGCGAGCGCGGCAGCCGGTAGCCCTCGGGCCAGCGGAAGCCCACGCTGTTCAGCACTACCAGCCGGGTCACCAGCCCGGGATGCCGCCTCGCCCAGGCCAGACCGATCGGCCCTCCCCAGTCGTGCACCGCCAGGGTCCAACCCTCCGACGGTGCCCCGCACCGCTCGATCAGGTGGGCCGCCAGCACGTCGAGGTGCTCCAGCCGTTCCACGAAGGGAATAGGGGCGGCGCCGGCGCTCCGCCGGGAGAGGCCCATGCCCAGCTGGTCCGGCACGACGCAACGGAAGTCCTCGGCCAGCGCGGTGACAAGGCGCCGCCACAGATATCCCCACGTCGGGTTCCCGTGCAGCATGAGCACGACGTCGCCGGACCCCTGGTCGATGTAGTGCAATCCGGATTCCTCCTCGCGCCGCCAGTGCTCCGTACCCGGAAAGCCGGGCAGACGAGGTCGACTGGGCAGCATGGGGGTCTCCCCTGGTCCGTCGGCGGCCCGGCGGGCCGGCGCTGAAAGGTCTGCCGCAGAACGTAGCCCGACGCCGGCGGAAGACCCGGCAGGCGCACGCCGCTATCCCTCGACTGCCGGACACTAAAGATCGTCAGCGATCTTTAGCGGCAAAAGTCAACCCATTCAGGACTCTTCCCACACGCTGCGACAGTCGGATCAATATCGCACCGTAAAGGCGAATCCGGTCCCGCCTGGATCGCGCAGTTCCACGCCAGTGGTGATCCTGGCACCAGCAGTTCGTATACACAATCAAAAGGAGGACATTATGGGCTTTCAGCCCACCGCCGCGGACACCCCGTCCGGTCCACACGCCGGAAACTCCTCGACCCGGCGCTGGCGCCTCGCCACCGTCCCGCTCGCCCTGGCCGCCACGGTCGCCGGCGCCGGCCTGCTCATCCAGGAGACCGCCCCCACCCCGGCCGCCGCCAGCGGCTCCACCGGCCACCGCGACACGCTCCTGACCAAGCTCAGCTGCTCCGGGCAGGCGGTCGTCACCACCAGCGCGCCGATCACGGACGCCCCCACGAGCGTATCCATCACCGCGGTCGGCACCTACGACGACTGTTTCGCCGAGAACGGCGGGCCCGCGAACGTCCTGTCGGCGACGTTCACCTTCGCCGGCTCCGGCACGATCTCGTGTTCCTCCCCCAGCTCGTTCAGCGGCACCGAGACCATCACCTGGTACAGCGGACTGAACCAGACCGGCAGCGTCGTCGGAACCTCCACCGTGACCACCAACGGCGCACAGCCCGTCGAAGGCGACCCCGCGCACGAGGAGATCCTCGACTCGACCGACAGCACGGTGTCCCTCGGCAGCACCGTCCTGCCGGGGGCCGGCGTCGTCGCCACCTTCGAGCCCACCAGCGACATCAGCAACTGCTCCAACGGCTTGAGCAGCATGACCGTGAAACACGACGCCGCGTTCTCCGCCCTCCTCTGACCCCTCCTCTCCCAGCCGCCCGATCTCACAGAACAGGAACACCATGCCTTCGCACTCCTGGGACTCCGACCCCGTCCCGACGCGGGAAACGACGCCCTCCAAGCCCCGCCGGTGGCACCTGGCCGTCGTCCCGCTCGCCCTGGCCGCCGTGGCCGCCACCTCGGCCGTGCTTCTCCAGCAGTCCGCCCCCGCCTCGGCCGCCGACACGCCGGTCGCGACCGACGGCGCCAAACCCCGGGCCACCCCCCTGCTCAAGCTCATGTGCGGCGCGAACGGTACGATCCAGAGCACCCAGCCGATCACGAACACCCCCACCGCGGTCGATGTCTCCATGACCAACGGCGTCATCGAAAGGTGCCTGACGGAGAACGGCGGACCCGAGCTGTCCGCCGGAACGGTCTCGATCACCGGGTCGGCGACCCTCTCGTGCGGCCAGGTCGGCCAGCTCACCGGCACCATCGTCGTCAACTGGTCCGACGGAAGCGGCAACTCGGCCGGCGTCTCCACCATCAACGCCGACGGCATGCAGCATGTCCAGGCCGACCCCTCGAAGAACGAGATCACCAACAACCTCAACGGCGTGGTGTCCCTCGACAGCACCGTTCTGCCCGGTGCCACCGTCACGGGCACCCTCTACCCGGGGGCCGACATCACGAAATGCAGCACCGGGACCATCAGCAGCCTCCCGGACAGTGACATCACCCTGCGTTTCAACAGCCTCCTCTGAGACTCCCTCGGCACCGGGCCGGGGCGGTGGGCGACGAGGGCGTTGGCGTGCCCGTGCCCCAGGCCGTGCTCGGCCTTGAGCCAGGAGACCAGCTCCCCGTGCTTGGTCAGGGGCGAGGCGCGCAGAAGTGTCTTCCACTCGGCGATCGGCCTGCCGTACGTCTTCTCGATGGACGGAAAATAACTCGCGGGGCTGGCGGCCGCCTGGGCGCTGCGCGGGATCGCCGAGCGGATCGTCGT
>NZ_JBHVEU010000433.1:0-7592 GCF_042802075.1 Kitasatospora sp. NPDC057518 | reverse complement strand
GTTCGGGCCTTCACCCGTGAAGGCCCGAACCCACGATCGAGGGCGTCATACAGCACGATCCGGTTCGCGGAACGGTTGAGGATCCACAGCACGCGATGCCCACGTGGCGTCCCGGCTCCCCCCGGACACATACGCGCCGAATACAGAGGTATCGAGATCCTCGAGGGACTCCAGTACCAGCGTGGCAATCGCGAAGCGAGGATCACTGCGATCAGCGGCCTCGGGAACGGCGACGACCGTCATCTGGGCTGACACGCCGGCGAGGACGCCGTTGAGCGAGTCCTCGATCACGACGCATTCGTCGGGTGACGCGCCGAGGGCGGCGGCTGCGCGGAGATAGGCGCCCGGGTGGGGCTTGCCGTGTTCGTCGTCTTCGGCCGAGAACACGGCATCGAAGGATCGGTCAAGGCCGGTGCTCGCGAGCGCATGCCGAATCACCGACTCCGGCGAAGACGACACGACGGCCATCGCCCTCGATGCACGCGCGCACGCCGCGACGGCGTGTTCGGCGCCGGGTTTCAGCGCCACTCCCTCCAACCTGCGGCACACGGCGGCCACGATCTGCTGCTCGACGTCGTCGGGGTCGGCTTGAATCGTGGCCCGATCGAACCAGTAGGCCACCATGTCCCGTTGCCGCAGCCCGCGCGTCGCCGCCTGCATCTCCGTTGTGAGGTGCAGGCCAAGCGGACCGAACACGTCACGCTTTGCCGCGTCCCAGACCGGCTCGGAGTCGATCAGAAGGCCGTCCAGGTCGAACAGGACAATCGGTTGCATCGGTTGCTCTTTCGTTGGCGATCACGCGAGGACGAGACGATTCGCTGCCCCGCCGGGCATGAGCGGATGGTGCCGTGGCCGATGACGAGGCCCATGAGCCGCCGGCCGGCCCGGCGGCGAGCGTGAACCGTCCCGGGGCGGGCTCGTCGGCCCACCCCCGGTCGGCCGACCGCTTCATCCTCGATCGAACTCCTTCCACACTAGCCGGAACCGGCTCCAGTCCGAGTACGGAAGTTGATCTTCTGACAGGACATCACCGGCTTCCCGCCGGATGCTTGCCCGGTGAGCGTGGCGAGGACGCGCTGGCGGTGGGGAGCGAGCGCGTCCGTGGAAAGCGCGGGACGCCACACCGGGACGATCGAGCCCGATCGCGCGGGCCCTCGGTAGGGAGACTCCTGCGGGAGCGTTCGTCGCGGGCACCGGCCCGGAGGAATCACCGGCTTCCGGGCCGGCTTCACCTGCCTGTCCAGGCCGTCTCCGCTTCGGCGAGCTCAGCGAGTACCCGGTCCGCCGCCTCCCGAAGCCCCTCCACGCGCTCGCGCGCGGCCGGCTCCCGCTCCTCCAGGAGACCCGCCAACGGCTTCTTACGCCTGGGACAGTGGAACACTGGCTCTCCGATGCAGCGCTGGTGCCGCATCAGCGGAACCGTACCGATGTCTGCGCGGCTTCAGGGGTTGATGAACGAGTGATCTGGCCCAACAGCGTCCGGGCGAACGTCAAGACCGGGCACGACCGGGAGGTGTTCGCCGTCTATCCGCACCGGTCGGCCTGCCCTCAGTCGGTCTGGGCGCAGCTGATCGCCGAGGCGCGGTCCGAGGTCTTCCTCGCCGGGTACACCAACTACTTCGTCTGGCTGGAGCAGCCCGCCCTCCTCCAGACCCTGCGGCGCAAGGCCGAGAGCGGCTGCCGCATCCGCTTCCTCCTCGGCGATCCCGAGTCCGGGACGACGCGCCGGCGCGAGCAGATCGAGGACGTGGCCCTCACCGTGTCCACCCGGATCCGGGTCACGCTGGAGCACCTGGCCAAGCTCTCCGGCAGCCAGGGCGTCGAGGCGCGCTTCAGCTCCCCGGAGGACGGCCCGAACCACATCGGCCTGTCCGTCTTCCGCTTCGACGAACACGCCCTGGTCACCCCGCACCTGGCCCGCACCGTCGGCCACGACTCCCCGCTGATGCACCTGCGACGCAGCGAGGAGAACGGCATGTTCGACCGCTTCGCCGAGCACATCGAGGAACTCTGGTCCCGGGGCAACACCATCCCCACCGACCCGGCCCGCGCATAGGAAGTCGGCCCCGCCGACTTTCTGCTCCACCGCTCAACCAGGAGGGCACCACCATGAACAGCGGCGGCCGGAACGGCTGCGGGGACGGCGCCGCCGATCCCTCTCCCGCAGCGCTCCACTCCGTGTCCGTCGCGGGAGTGGTCGTCCGCGAGGACGGGCGCGTGCTGGCGATCCGGCGGGCCGACAACGGCGCCTGGGAGCCGCCGGGCGGCGTCCTCGAACTCGCCGAGACCGTCGAGGACGGCCTGTGCCGCGAGATCCGAGAGGAGACCGGCATCGAGGTCGCCGTCGACCAACTCACGGGTGTCTACAAGAACATGGCCCGTGGCGTCGTGACCCTGGTCTTCCGCTGCCACCCCACCGGCGGCGCCGAACGGCTCTCCTCCGAGTCCACCGCCATCGCCTGGCTGGCCCCCGACGAGGTCGCCGACCGCATGGCCGAGGTCTACGCCGTCCGCGTCCTCGACGCCCTGCACCCCGGCCCCGCCCGCGTCCGCTCCCACGACGGCCGGCGCCTCACAGCCACCCCCGAACGCCTCGCGTGAGAAGTCGGCCCCGCCGACTTCCCGCTCCGCCGTCCATGGCCAGAGCCCGCGCGCGCCCTTACGGACCCCTCGCGGCAGGGCGGTCGCCGACGGCGTCCCCGGCCTCATGTCCGTGCACGACTCCAAGGACCCCTCCGGCCGGGCCCTCCCCCGCTCCTGTGCGGGGCCGGGGCCCGGTTCGATTCGCGGGAGGCGGATCTTCTCCCCCACGGGCTCCAACTGCGGGTGGTCCGCCCGCAGTCGCGGCGTGACGGCCGGGGGCAGCGGGCGGCAGCGGCCGTCCGCGCCCAGGTGCGGCTCGGCTCCAGAGCCACCTCCGCCAGGCGGGCGAGAAAGCCAGCCGGAAGGCGTGGTGGCTGAGGGAGAGGTGGTTGCCGGTGAGCGTCTGCACGAAGGTCTCGGTGAAGTCGACGGCCGAGTCGTCGAACCCGAGCTTGCCGACGACAACGGTAAGCACGCCCCCATCGGACAGCCGCTGGCTGTCGACGTTGCTCAGGTCCCGGAGCTTCGCCTCGATGGCCAGTCGTCCCTGGACCTGCTGGCCTTCGAAGGTGAGCAGCGCGTCCTCCGCGTAGAACCCCCGCCACGCCTGCGCGGGACTCGCCGCCCTCGTCGAAGTGGGCGTAGTAGCCCCTCACGAAGTGAGCACCGATGTCTTCGCATCCCGTGGTGAAAGTCATGGCGGGCGAGCTCACAGGGAGGTCGTCGTCAGAATGCGGGTTCAACCGTTCCGGCACTGTTTGTTCGGCTCTCGGAGGCCGGACCGCCCCGGGAGCGTCCGAGGCTGTTCGTCGGGACGATGCTGCCAGGGGTCGCGGCGCCCGCCCGGCACGCCGGGCGCCGCGACCGCGCACGTCACGCCGGCGAGGTGGCCGTCCGGCCGAGGTGCCGGGTGAGGAAGCGGGCCGCGCTGTCGGCCTCTGACCTGGGGAAGTCGAAGTGCTTGCCCGCATTGGCGTGCAGTGTCTTCTCCGTCGAGGCGAAGGCGTCGAAGAGTGCGAGGGCGGCCTCGCGCGGGATGCGCTCGTCGTCCCACTGCATGGCGAACTCGATCGGGACGGTGATCCGCCGCGCCTGCTCGACCAGGGCGTCGGGCCACATCAGTCCGAAGACCGCGGCCGTGATCCTGGGCTCGGCCGCCACCAGCGGCACGCCGAGCGCGGTGCCCATGGCGATGCCGACGTAGCCCACCGGCCCGTCGGCGCCGATCTCCGGCAGCTCCTGGAGGGCGTCCAGGGCCGCCTGCCACTCGGGTACGGCGAGCTCGGCCAGGCGGGCGTTGTAGCGGACGACGACCGGGCCATCCGGCTCGCCCGCCGCCTGCGCCGCGCGCAGTTCGGCGATGTCCGCCTCGTCCTGCGCGCTGCGCGGCCGGTCGCCGTGCCCGGGTGCGTCGAGGACGGCGACGTGGAAGCCGCAGCCGGCCGTCAGGAGCCGCGCCCGGCCCGCCATGGAGGGGTGCTTCTTGTGGGCGCCGCCGCCGTGGCCCATCAGGACCAGGGGCGCGCGACCGGTGCCGGTGGCAGGGGAGGCGGGTGACCAGAGCACGCCGGGGACGCCGCCCACGGTGAAGTCGCGTTCGGTCATGCCGTCCGCCGTGGACTCGGCGGTGAAGTGAAGGGGCTGGGAAGAGTGCATCGGTGTGGCCTTTCGGGAGTTGCCTGCTCATCGCGGCGCTCCCGGCGACACCCTGCGTCAGTCGCCGGCCGTGAACCCCAAGGGGAGCACCCATATCGGTACTGCGGTCATGGGTATCACCTCCTCGGGCGGTGTCACGGTCGACTGCAAGCTACAAGCCCGGGCCTCGTCCCGTCCAACCCTTTTCCCGGCCACGTGATCACGGCTCCACGCGCCCCGGTGCCAAGCGGCCGTACGCATTCCTACAAGACCCCCGCTTCCGCGCCCGGACAGGATGGGCTTCCGAAGGACCCCTACAAGGAGGTTTCATGCTGAAACGCCTGAAAGCGGGAACCATGAAGAAGCGTCTGCTCGCGGTGCCCTTCGCCGTCGCGGCCGCCCTGGCGGTGTGCGTCGCCCCGGCCGCGTCCGCCGCCACCGGCGCGGGCGGCACGGGCGCCGGCCAGGCCGGCTTCTCGGCGCAGGCCCGGGACCTGGGGCTGAGCGGTGCCCAGGCCAGGAGCCTGCAGGACCGGGTCGACGACTACCTCGCCAAGACCCCCGGGGCGAGCCAGGTGGCCGTCAACAAGATCGCCCTGCCCGGCGGCGAGCTGCTGCTCCCCCTGCCCGGGGAGGAGCGGGCCCGCGACCTCGCCGCCAAGGGCGACTCCCCCGCCCTGTCCTCGGGCTGCCCGTACACCTACGTGTGCGCGTACAGCGGCACGAACTTCACGGGCGAGGAACTGCGCCTGTTCACCTGCAACTACCCGGTCCGCATCTACTGGACCGGGACCGGATCGTGGATCAACAACCAGCGGTCCACGCTGTACGCCAGGTTCTACGGCGCCGACGGCAACGTCGGCTGGACCTCGCCCGGCGGCTACAGCGAGGACCGCGCGGCCCCCTGGGGCTGGGTCTACTGGCTCAGCCCCTGCTAGAACGGCCGCGCCGGAGTGGGAAGTCGGCCACGCCGACTTCCCACTCGCTACCACACAGGCGACCGGAGCACGACAAGAACGGTCCACTGCGGGTGCTCGGCACGGTCGCGTTGCTACGTTCCGGCCCATGGACTTCACCAGCATCGCGAACTCGTTCGTCCAGCACTACTACGCGACCTTCGACGGCGGCAGCGCCACCCGCAACAACCTGGCGAGCCTCTACCGCCCCGAGTCGATGCTCACCTGGGAGGGCAAGCAGGTCCAGGGGCAGTCGGGCATCATCGAGACGATCAACAAGCCCGAACTCGCCGTCGTCAAGCACAGCGTCACCTCCTCCGACGCCCAGCCCGCTCCGGGCGGCGGCGTCCTGGTCCTGGTGACCGGCAACCTCGCCGTCGACAACGCCTTCGACAAGCCGATGCAGTTCACCGAGACCTTCAACCTGCAGCCGATCCCCGGCCAGCCGGGCGGCTTCTTCGTCTATAACCAGGTCTTCCGCCTCGTCTTCGCCTGATACGGCGGCCCGCTCCGGTGCTGCGGCTGCGTGAACTGGCCGACGGCGACGCCGAGTCGGTTCGCCGCATCCATGCCGACGGGTCCGCCACGGATGTGTGGTTCGGCGCGATGACCGGCGTCCAGGCCCTCGCCTACGTCCGCGAGGCCGCCACGGACCCCGGGCTCCTCGTTCGCGGCATCGAGGTGGGCGGGGACCTGCTCGGCGTCGTCCGGCTCCGGCTCGACCCCGGCCGCGGCACCGGCCGGCTCAGCTACGTCGTGCGCGAGGACGCCCGGGGCAGCGGCCACGCCACCGCCGCCGTACGGCAGTTCCTCACCGGCGACGGCCTGCCCGCCCGGGTGCTCGCCGTCCACCGGGAGGCCAACCCCGCCTCCGGCCGGGTCCTCGCCAAGGCCGGATTCACCCCCACCTGCACGAGCGCCGGCCTCGTCCACCACGAACGCGCGCGCTGCTGAACGACGCTCTGGAGTAGGAAGTCGGCCGGGCCGACTTCCTGCGCCTCCCGTGGCGTGGTGACGGCACGTCACTCCGAGCGGGACGGCAGCAGCGTGCCCCGCTCGTTGTTCCGAGCACGGGGCGGGGTGCTCCGTCGGACACCGGTGGGCAGCAGGCAGCCTCGCCGCGGGCCCGGAGTGGGATGACGGACCCTCGCGCTCATCGACACGAGGGTCCGTTCGGGCCCGGGGCCTACATCAGAAGAGGCCCGCGCGCACGTACTGGGTGAGGTTCTCCAGGATCTCCCGCAGCCACGGGCTGCGGACGGCCGGCAGCCGGGCCAGGGTGTGCCGGAACACGCCCTCGTCGGCCCGGAAGGGGTAACGGGCGCGCGGAGCGGGCGGGTCGTCGCGCAGGACGCCGTCGGGCATGCCACCCGACGCGGGGACGGGCAGGTGCGGCTCGGGGAAGGCCAGCCACCGCCACACCCCGACCGGCAGCGGCACCGGGTACGCGTGGGAGGCCTGAGCGGGCGGGGCCCAGGCTTCTCCCGTCCGGGGGTGGGTCGGCACGAGGAGGATGTCGGCCCCGCTGTCGGGGGCGGGCAGTCCCGGTCCGGCCAGGACGGCGCGCAGCGGCGACGGGCCCGCGGGCAGCAGGGCGTCGAGGGCGCGTTGGAACACCTCCGCGGCCGGGCCGTGCGGGACGGTCACCGGACGGCGTTCCGAGGCCGCCAGCAGGTGGGCGAGGGCCCGGCCGGCCGCGGCCTCCCACTGCGGGCTCCACGACCAGAAGTGGCCCGACCCCAGCCGCGAGCCGCCCCACGTGACGATCGGCTCGAACGGGGGCGTGCCCTTCCCCTCCGCCACCGCCTCCGTCCAGGACAGCGGCGCGACGGGCTCTCCGTCGACGGGGAGGCGACGCACGGCGTCCGGCGCGAGCCACACCGCCTGCCAGAGCGAGCAGTCGTCGACCCGGCTCGCCACCGGCCGACCGCAGGCCGCACAGGCCGTGTTGGGGCCGTCGGCACCGTCGAGGCCGCAGCAGGAGCCGCCGCGCCCCTCCGGGATCAGCAGGGTGTTGCGCGCGTCCCCCGGGGCGATGACGACCGCGCCGGGCGCACCGTCGGACAGGGCGGGGACCGGCGCGTGGATGCCGCGGGCGGCCGCCTCGTCGGGACGGACCTCCTCCCACCGCCGCCAAGGCGGCCCCCAGGGCTCCGGGTCCACGGCGAACGTGCCGGGTTCCATCAGCACGGGGAGTTGGAGCCCGTTTCCGTACTTCTGGTGGGCGTGGACGGGCAGGGCGACTCGGAACAGTGCGGTGGTCAGCTCGGCCCCGCACCCCGCGCACACAAAAACGAACAACTGTCCTCCGTCTGGGAAACGGAGGCATCCTCGCAGCTCAGGGGCGGCCGGCCAAGCGGGTTTCCGGACCGGCCCCGTTCGGCACCGGGAGCGGCCCGGCCGCTCCGGGTGCCGAAC
>NZ_JBHVEU010000432.1:0-7624 GCF_042802075.1 Kitasatospora sp. NPDC057518 | reverse complement strand
AGCCGGGTCGGGCCTCCCGTACGGTCCGAGCGGGTGGGTCAGGAGATGTGCAGCGTGGCGGTGGCGCCCGCGGTGGGCGAGGCCGTCGGGGACGGCGAGGCCGTGGGGGAGGCGGTCGGGGAGGCTGTGGGGGAAACCGAGGGCGAAGCGGTGGGGGAGGCAGTGGGAGACGCAGACGCAGACGCGGAGGCGGAGGCGGAGGCGGAGGCCGAGGCCGAGCCCGAGCCCGAGGCGGGCGGGGTGGGCAGCGTGTAGACGTTGTTCGGCGAGACGATCTGGGTGATCGCCCGCGCCACGAACGTCGAGGGCTCCGAACCGTCGTGCAGGATGTCGGTGTTGAGCATGATGGACAGACTGGCCTGTGCCTGCGGCAGGTAGAGCACCACGCTCTCGTACCCGGGCAGCGAGCCGTTGTGGCCGATCCACCCGTGGGTGGTGAACACCCCGAAGCCGTAGCCGAGGTCGGGGGTCGGTCCGGTGGCCTTGGTCTTCAGCCGCTCCGCCTGGGTGGCGGGCTTGAGCAGCGGTTCGCCGGTGGCCAGCACCTTCGACCAGGTCCGGAAGTCGGCGATGGTGGAGATGGCGGCGCCGGCCGCCCAGCCCCAGGACGGGTTCCAGGTGGTGGCGTCCTCGACCGCGCCGGTGAGCGTCTGGTTGGTGTAGCCGTGGGCGTGCGGGTCGGGGAAGGCGGCGTCGGTCGGCAGGCTGGTCTTGGTGAGCCCGGCGGGGGTGAACACCTGCTGGTTCAGGAAGTCCTGGAGCGGCTGCCCGCCGACCTTCTCGACGACCAGGCCGAGCACGATCAGGTTGGTGTTGGAGTACTCGAACTGGGCGTCCGGCTGGAAGTTCGCCGGGTGCTTGAACGCGTACGCGAGCAGCTGGTCCGGGGTGAAGGGACGGCTCGGGTCGTTGAAGAAGGCCTGCTGGAAGTCGGAGTCCAGGGTGTAGTTGAACAGGCCGCTGCGCATGTCGCCGAGCTGGCGCAGGGTGATGCCGTCGCCGCCGGGCACGTTCGGGACGTACTTGGAGACCGGGTCGTCCAGGCCCAGCTTGCCCTGGTCCACCAGCCGCAGGACGGCGGTGGTGGTGAAGGTCTTGGTGACGCTGCCGATCCGCATGTACAGGTCGGGGGTCATCGGGGTCCCCGCGTCCTTGTCGGCGACGCCGAAGGCGCGCTGGTAACTGCCGTCGGGGGTGGCGTAGTCGACGATCACCCCGGGGATGGCGACCTGGCCCATCACCTGCTTGATCGCGTCGTCCAGCTGGGTCGTGACGGCCGTGGTGAGCGGCACCACCCCGCCGGAGGGGCTGCCGCCCGGCGTGGCGGACGGGCTGAGCGCGGCCGGTTCGGCGGTCACCGCCGGACCGGCCTGCCGTGCGGGCTTCGACTCCCCGGAGCAGGCGGAGACGGCGAGCAGGCCGGTCAGCGCGAGGGCGGCGGAGGCCACCCGTACGGCGGAGGCCGCCCGGACGGAGCGGGGGACGCGAACGGAGCGGGGAACGGACGGTCGCGGCCGTCGGGTGTCGGTCATCGGCGCAGGCGCCTCTCTGGGGCGGACGGCCCCGTGGCGAAGGGCCCCGGAGCGCGGCTCGGCCGGGCCGGAGCGCTGCTCCACGGGGCCGTGGGGGAACGTCGTCACCGTAAGCACCCGCCTCGTACCGCCGCGCGCGGGTCGGCGGCCGACTGGACCGAACGGGAGCACCGTCAGCCGAGTGCCCCGCCCGGCTGGCGGCCGGTGGTCGTCCACTCCGAGGGTCGAGTACGGGCCCGGGGCGGGGCGGCCGGCCGGCCGCCGCGCGGGGTCGCGGCGCCGGGCCCGCGCTCGGCCGGACGGGTGAGCACCGGCACGCCGCGCCAGCCCGCGCACCCGCCGCCGACCACCGCTCGGGCACGATCGTTCAGCCCAGCTGTGGCCGCCCTTAAGAATTCCTCGATGGACCGCACCCCCTCCGACCAGGCAGATTTCTGCCTGCCCGGAGCGCGTCCGCCAGGAGCGGCCGAACCGGGCCTCCTCGGCCTGCCCCCGTACCCGCAGGCCGTCCCACCCGCACGTCAGGAGCCGCCGTGAAGGCACTCGTCAAGCAGCAGGCCGAGCCCGGGCTCTGGCTGATGGACGTCCCCATGCCCGAGATCGGCCCCGGCGAGGTGCTGATCAAGGTGCTGCGGACCGGCATCTGCGGCACCGACCTGCACATCCGCAAGTGGGACGGCTGGGCGCAGCAGACCATCAGGACCCCGCTGGTGCTCGGCCACGAGTTCGTCGGCGAGGTCGCCGAGCTGGGTGCCGGTGTCACGGACATCGCGGTCGGCGACCTGGTCAGCGGCGAGGGCCACCTGGTCTGCGGCAAGTGCCGCAACTGCCAGGCCGGCCGCCGCCACCTGTGCCGCAACACCGTCGGCCTGGGCGTGAACCGGGACGGCGCGTTCGCCGAGTACGTGGCGCTGCCCGCCTCCAACGTGTGGGTGCACCGGGTGCCGGTCGACCTGGACGTGGCCGCGATCTTCGACCCGTTCGGCAACGCCGTGCACACCGCGCTGTCCTTCCCGCTGGTCGGCGAGGACGTGCTGGTCACCGGCGCCGGCCCGATCGGCATCATGGCCGCCGCCGTCGCCAAGCACGCCGGCGCCCGCAACGTGATGATCACCGACGTCTCCCCGTACCGCCTCGACCTGGCCCGCAAGGTCGGCGTGACGCTGGCGCTGGACGTCTCGCAGCACACCATCGAGGAGGGCCAGCAGAAGCTCGGCCTGCGCGAGGGCTTCGACGTCGGCCTGGAGATGTCCGGCCGCCCCGAGGCGATGCAGTCGATGATCGCCAACATGACCCACGGCGGGAAGATCGCCATGCTCGGCCTGCCCGCCGAGCAGTTCCCGGTGGACTGGGCCTCGATCGTCACCTCGATGATCACCATCAAGGGCATCTACGGCCGGGAGATGTTCGAGACCTGGTACGCGATGTCCGTGCTGCTGGAGGGCGGCCTGGACCTCGCCCCGGTGATCACCGGCCGCTACGCCGCCACCGACTTCGAGGCCGCCTTCGACGACGCCGCGAGCGGCAACTGCGGCAAGATCATCCTCGACTGGACCGCCTGAGCCCGGCTCAGCCCCGCCGAAGCTCCCCCGCCGAACCCGCCGAACCCGCCGAACCGCCCCGCCGAACTGATTGAGGAGACCGCAGTGTTCGACAACGTGCGTGCCGACGTCGCCGCCACCCTGGACGAGATCCGCGAGGCCGGGCTGTTCAAGCCCGAGCGGGTGATCGGCACCCCGCAGAGCGCCGCCGTCACCGTGACCGCCGGCGGCCTGCCCGGCGAGGTGCTGAACTTCTGCGCCAACAACTACCTCGGCCTGGCCGACCACCCCGAGGTGCTCTCCGCCGCCAAGGACGCCCTGGACCGCTGGGGCTACGGGATGGCCTCGGTCCGCTTCATCTGCGGCACCCAGGACGTCCACAAGGAGCTGGAGGACCGCCTCTCGGCGTTCCTCGGCCAGGAGGACACGATCCTCTACTCCTCCTGCTTCGACGCCAACGGCGGTGTCTTCGAGACCCTGCTGGACGACCGGGACGCCGTCATCTCCGACGCGCTGAACCACGCCAGCATCATCGACGGCATCCGGCTCAGCAAGGCCCGCCGCCACCGCTACGCCAACCGCGACCTGGCCGACCTGGAGAAGCAGCTCCAGGACACCCAGGACGCGCGCCGCCGCCTGATCGTCACCGACGGCGTGTTCTCGATGGACGGCTACGTCGCCCCGCTGCGCGAGATCTGCGACCTGGCCGACCGCTACGACGCCATGGTCATGGTGGACGACTCGCACGCCGTCGGCTTCGTCGGCCCGAACGGCCGCGGCACCCCCGAGCTGCACGGCGTGACGGACCGCGTGGACATCATCACCGGCACCCTCGGCAAGGCGCTCGGCGGCGCCTCCGGCGGCTACGTCGCCGCCCGCCGGGAGATCGTCGCCCTGCTGCGCCAGCGCTCCCGCCCGTACCTGTTCTCCAACTCGCTGGCCCCGGTGATCGCGGCCGCCTCGCTCAAGGTGCTCGACCTGGTCGAGAAGTCCACCGAGCTGCGCGAGCGGCTGGCGGCCAACACCGCGCTGTTCCGGGCGAAGATGACCGAGGCCGGGTTCGAGATCCTGCCCGGCGACCACCCGATCGCCCCGGTGATGATCGGCGACGCGGCCAAGGCGGGCCGGCTCGCCGAGCTGCTGCTGGAGCGCGGCGTGTACGTGATCGGCTTCTCCTTCCCGGTGGTGCCGCACGGCCAGGCCCGGATCCGGGTGCAGCTGTCCGCGGCGCACTCCACCGAGGACGTCGAGCGCGCCGTCGCGGCCTTCGTGGACGCGCGCGCCGCCCTGGAGGACTGACCTCCACCCAGGCCGCCCGTGGGCCGGACCGCTCGGAATCGGACCGGCCCACGGGCTCACCAACCGCCGTGCGGCGCAGGCGAATCGATCCGCCCCGTGCCGTACGGACCAGAGACCACCTGCCCCACCCTCCCGCTGCGGGGGCGGGACGCCGGCCCGGCCGACGTCCCGCCCCCGTCGCGGTTCCCGGGCAGCGGCCGGTCAGTCGTCCCAGCCCTCGCCCTGACCGTCACCCTGGTCGTCGCCCTGGCCGTCGTCGTCCTGGGCGGCGTCGAGGCCCTGGTGGCGGCCCGCGGGCTTGGCGAACACCTGGGTGTTCTCCTCCGCCGCCGGGCCGTCGGCGCCGGCGACCAGGTTGCCGCTGGTCGAGTCGAACAGCACGGTCCGGCCCGAGGCGGCCACGACCGGGTCCCGCGACGAGCCGTTGCCGAACGAGCCGTCCGGCGCGGTGGAGACCCGCTCGGTGCGGCCGGTGCGCAGGTCCTGGCGGTAGACGTCCCAGCCCGGGTGCTGCGGGCCCGGCACCAGGTTGTCGGCGGCGGACTCGAAGTAGATCCAGCGGTTGTCGGCGGTGATCGAGCCGTGGTCGGAGGAGCCGACCGAGCTGGTGCCCGGCAGGCCGCCGCTGACCTTCGTCACGGTGCCCGTCTTGAGGTCCCGGACGTAGAGCACGGTGTGGGAGCGGTGGCCGCCGGTCGAGCCGCCGGGCTCGGCCAGGGTGTAGACCGCGTGCCGTCCGTCGGGGCTGATCGTCGCCTCGAAGCTGGCGCTGCCGATCTGGCCGTCGAGGCCCGCGCTCACCGCCGTGATCTTCCCGGACCGTACGTCGTAGGTGTAGTAGGGAGCGGCGTTCGGACGGGCCAGGGTCGGCTGCGCCGCGTTCTGCGGGACGTTCTGGCGTGCGGCCTCGGCGGCGCTCGGGGTGAGGTCCACGTCGGCGGGAGCGGCGGCCGAGGCGGTGGTCGCGGCGGCGAGTCCGGGCGCCTGCTCGTCCGGCAGCAGGTTGGAGATGGAGCCGAAGCCGATGGTGCGGCCGTCCGCGCTGATCGTCGGCCGGAAGGAGGTGCTCTCGCCCGGCTTGCCGTGCACGTCGCGGGTGACCAGCCGGGTGGTGTGGGTCCAGCGGTCGGTGAGGTAGACGTTGATCTTCCAGGTGTAGGGCCTGGCGAGCGAGGGGGCGGTGCCGGAGTCGGGCTCCGGCTCCGGCTCCACGACGGTCGGGTCCAGGTCCTTCCGGGAGGACACGAAGACCACGTACCGGCCGTTGCCGCTGACCTGCGCGTTGTACGAGCCGTGGTACTGGTCGGCGTCGGTGTTGGTGGGGCTGTCGCTGACCAGCTCGGTGCGGCCGGTCCTGCGGTCCCTGATGTACACCTCGGTGCGGTTCTTGACCTGCGCGCCGGGCGCCACGTTCTCGTCCTCGCTGTCGAAGACGACGTAGCGGCCGTCGGCGCTGATCCCGGCCTGGTCGGTCGAGCCGCTCAGCGCCCCGCCCGCGTCGGACAGGTTGACCTGTTCGAGGCGGCCGGTGCGCAGGTCCTTCACATAGGCGTTGCTCCAGCCCACCGGGGGGTTGGGCAGCAGGTTCGTGGCCCGGGAGGTGAACAGGGCGTAGCGGCCGTTGGCGCTGATGCCCTGGGTGGTCGACAGGTTGTCGGGCGCCGCGCCGTTCGGCCCGACGCTGACCTGGGTGGTGCCGCGCGGTAGTGGGGCGGCCTGGGCCGGGGCGGCGGTGACGGCGAGCACGGCGGCCGCGGCCAGGATGCCGCCGCCACCGGCCAGCCACCGGTTGCGGGTCGTCCGGGTGGTACGGGACATGAGGTCTTCCCCCCTCTGATCGCCCGGCCGGGCTCCCTCCCGACGGCGGGCTTTCGCAGAGCCAACCGTCGGGAGGGCAGGGGGGTCAACGTCCTCGGGTGATCTCGGCTGAAAATACGTCAACAGACGTATGCCGCAAGGGAATCAGGCCATCAAGGGCGGCGCAGGAAGACGTCCGCGGCGCCGTTGGTGTCGCCCGGCACCAGGTTGCCGTCACCGGCGGTGAAGAGCACCGTGTCGCCGGCGAAGTCGACGAACGGGGCCGTGGAGCCGGTGGTGCTCTGCCCGCCGTCCCGGGTGAGGCTGACCCGTTCGATCGCCCCGGTCCTCAGGTCGCGGCGGAAGATGTCGCTGACGCCGTTGGTGTCGCCGGGGACGAGGTTGTCGGCGCTGGAGTCGAAGTAGACCCAGCGGCCGTCGAAGGTCATGGCGGGGTAGTGGGCGCCCTCGGTGGTCGTGGTGCCGGGCAGGAAGGCGTTGAGCCAGGTCAGCTTGCCGGTGGCCAGCTCCCGGGCGTACAGGTCCATCCGGTAGCGGTAGGAACCGGGCCGGCCGATGTGGACCGGCAGGCCGAAGAGGGCGTAGCGGCCGTCCGGGCTGAGCCGGGGGCCGATGCTGGTGCCGCGCAGGTAGCCCTGGTCGTCCACGCTGGCGCCGGAGACCTTGCCGGTGTCGGCCTTCCAGACGAAGTAGGGGTAGAAGCGGGGCTTGGCCAGTCCGGGCGCACCGGCGTCGGTGCCGTCGGGGCCGGCGCCCGGTTCGGTGGCGGCCGGGTCCTGCGGGAGCAGGTTGCCGGCCCGGGAGCTGAAGCCGACGGTGGAGCCGTCCGCGCTGATCGTCACACCGTAGGAGGAGTTGTTGGGGGCCTCACCGTCCGCGCCGGTGGTGACCACCCGGGTGGTGCCGGTCCAGCGGTCGGTGACGAGGACGCTGAAGTAGCGCGGATTCGAGCCCGGGGCGAGGTCGGTGCGGTTGGAGGTGTAGGCGATGTAGCGGCCGTCCCGGCTCAGCGAGGGCTCGGCGGAGAACGCGCCGTCGGGGGAGCCGCCCGGGCCGACCGGCTCGGTGTGCCCGGTCCAGCGGTCGCGGACGAAGACGTCGCTGCTGCGCACCACCTGGCCCGGCACCACGTTGGTGGCGCTGGTGCTGAAGGCCACGTACCGGCCGTCGGCGCTGATCGAGGCCTCGCTGGTGGGGGCGTTCAGCCGGGAGCCGTCGTCGGCGACGCTGACCTTCTCGACGTGCCCGTTGCGCAGGTCGCGGACGTAGACCTCGTCGGAGTTCGGGGTGCCGGGTTCCGGCAGCAGGTTGGTCGCGGTCGAGGTGAAGAGCGCGGAGCGGCCGTCCTCGCTCAGTCCGAGCGCGACGGAGTCCCCGTTGAGCTGCTCGCCCTTGGCGGTCTCGCTGATCCGGGCGGTGTCGCCCTTGGGCCGC
>NZ_JBHVEU010000431.1:0-7631 GCF_042802075.1 Kitasatospora sp. NPDC057518 | reverse complement strand
GGGTCACGCCTTCGGGTGGCCCGCCGCACCCGGCCCGAACGGCCCGAACGGCCCGAACGGCCCGGGCGACCCGAACGGCCCTACAGCCCGAGCGACTTGGCGATGATGCTGCGCATGACCTCGCTGGTGCCGCCGTAGATCCGGAACACCCGGTTGTCGGTGTAGAGCCGGGCGATCGGGTACTCCAGGATGTAGCCGTAACCGCCGTGCAGCTGGAGGCACTTGTCGATCACGGTGGAGGCCGACTCGGTGCAGAACAGCTTCGCCGCGGCCGCGTCCGCGACGGTCAGCTCGCCGTCCTGGTACAGCTCCAGCGCCCGGTCCACCATCGACTGCTGCGCCACCACCTGGGCCTCGCAGTCGGCCAGGGTGAACTTGGTGTTCTGGAACTCGGCCACCGCCTTGCCGAACACCTTGCGGTCCTTGACGTACTGCACCGCGAACCGCACCGCCGCCGCGGACGCCGCGTAGGCGCCGACGGCGATCGCCAGCCGCTCCTGCACCAGGTTGTGGGTCAGGTAGGAGAACGCCCGGCCCTCCTCGCCGAGCAGGTTCTCCACCGGCACCCGGACGTCGCTGAACGCCAGCTCGGCGGTGTCCGAGGTGCGCAGGCCGATCTTCTGCAGCTTGCGGCCGACGGTGTAGCCCGCGGAGGAGGTGTCCACGCAGAGGATGGACAGCCCGGCCCGGCGGTTCTCCGGGTCGTACGGGGCGGTGCGGCAGACCACCAGGACGAGGTCGGCCAGCACGCCGCCGGTGATGAAGGTCTTGGCGCCGTTCAGGACGTAGTGGGTGCCGTCCTCGGAGAGCCGCGCGGTGGTGGTGATGCCCGCGAGGTCGGAGCCGGCGCCCGGCTCGGTCATCGCGATCGCGGTCATGATGTCGCCGGAGACGAAGCCGGGCAGCCAGCGCCGCTTCTGCTCCTCGGTGGCGTACTCCAGCAGGTACGGCAGCACCAGGCCGGTGTGCACGCCCGAGGAGCCGAAGCTGACGCCCGCCCGGGCGGTCTCCTCGGCGACCACCGCCTGGTACTTGAACCCGCTCTCGCCCGCGCCGCCGTACTCCTCCGGCACCTCGATGCCGTAGACGCCGAGCACGCCGAGCTGCCGGTAGAAGTCGCGCGGCGGGTGGCCCTCGGCCTCCCAGTTCTCGTAGACCGGGACGACCTCGTTGGCGATGAAGTCCCGGATGGTCTCCCGGAAGGCCTCGTGGTCCTCGTTGAACACGGTGCGGCGCACGGCGGCGCTCCCTTCGACGGCACCGGCCGGGGCTGCCGGCCGGGGCGGAACGTGCCTGGTGATGGCCCCACAAGTTAATCCGGGGTAGCTTCGACTGTCCAGCGTCCGAAGGCTATTGGAGCACGGGCGGCGGGGGCGGCAAGTGAATCCTTGCTAGCCTGCTGGGAGTGTCCGGGGAGACAGCGGGGAGGCGTGCCATGGTGGTCCGACGGCCGCCCGGGCGGCGCGCCCAGATCCTGGCCGTGGCCGCCGACCGCTTCCACCGCAGCGGCTACCACCAGGTCTCGATGACCGAGGTCGCCGCCGGTGTCGGCATCACCGCACCCGCGCTCTACCGGCACTTCCGCGGCAAGCCCGAACTGCTCGACCGCGCCGTCCGGTTGGGACTGGACGCGCTCGCCGAAGGCCTGCGCCCGGCCCGCACCACCGCCGACCTCGGAGCCGCGCTGGCCGCCGTCGCGGTCGGCCACCGTCCGCTCGGCACCCTGGTGCAGCGCGACGCCCGGCTGCTGCCGCCGGCCCGGCGGGCGGCGCTGCGCCGCGAGCTGCGCGCGGACGTCGCCCTGATGGTCGCCGTGCTGCGCGCGGAACGGCCGGAACTCGCCGTCGGGGACGCCGAGTTGCTCTGCTGGTCGGCGCTCTCGGCCTGCGCCGGGCTCTCCTACCAGTCGGCGGCGCCGCAGCCCCGACGGGCCGAGGCGCTGCTGCGCGAGGTGGTCGCGGCCGTCCTCGCGGTCTCCCCGGGCGGTCCGGCCGCGGGGCCCGCCGCCGTGGCCGAGCCGCGGTCGACGCCGGAGCCCAGGGCGCGGGCGCGCCGGGAGGAACTGCTCGCGGCGGCCGTACGGCTGTTCCACCAGCGCGGCTTCGACAACGTCAGCACCGACCAGCTCGGCGCCGCCGTCGGCATCTCCGGCCCCAGCGTGTACCGGCACTTCGACAGCAAGGCCGAGCTGCTCGCCGCCTCGCTGGTGCGCAGCCGCGAGCGGCTCTGGCACGAGGTGGACGGCGCGATCGCGGCCGCCGCCGGGCCCGGGGCGGCGCTCGACGCCGGGCTGGGCGCGTACGTCGACTTCGCGCTGCGCAACGGGGACTACCTGGGCGCGATGCTCAGCGAGACGGAGCGGCTGGCCCCGCCCGACCGCCGGGCCGCGGTGGACTTCCGGCGGGACTTCCTGCGCACCTGGGTCGGACTGCTGCGGCAGGTGCGTCCCGGGTGCGACGCGGCGGCCGCCCGGATCCGGGTGCACGCGCTGTTCGCGCTGGTCAACGACGGGGTGCGGAACCGTCCGCACAACGCCCGGCCGGACCTCGGGGACTGCCTGCTGCGGCTCGGCCGGGCGGTGCTGGGGCTCTCCTGACCGAGGCTCCCCCGGGGCGAGTCGGCGGCGGGGCCTAGTAGAGGACGTGCGGGTAGTAGACCTGCGCGTCGACGCCGCGGTCGCGCCGGGGAGCGTCGCGCCGGAGGGACTTGTGCTGGACGGTGTTGCCCTGGTCGGCGCTGACCGTCCCGCCGTTGCCCGTCACCGCGACGCCGTTGTTCTGGTTGCCCGCACCCGAACCGGTGGCCGTCTGCTGGGTGTTGACCACATTGCCGTGGACGGTGCCGATGATGTTGCCGGAGCCGGAGTCGCTCACCACGCTGCCGTTGGAACGGTCGCCCGCACCGGCGCCGGAGCCGCTGTCGGCGTGCGCGGTGGCGGCACCGAGGCCGACGAGGAGGAGTGCCCCGAGGGCGGTGACGGCGGCGGCTGCGCGAATACGGGACACGCTGGTCTCCCTGGCGAGAAGCGAATGGTGGTGCCGCCCGGAGCGGCCGCCCCGGGGCGCCGGGACCTGGCGTCGCGCCTTCAGCATTCACCAGTGGGGTGGACGAACTCCACCGAACGGGTGGCAATTCCCCCGATGGTGGAGGGGTGGTCAATTCGACGTTGTCGAAGTTGACCGCATTCCGTCATTCCATCGGGAAGGCGTCAAGAAGAAAGAAATGGTCGCCAGATAGTCGCACTGGCACACTGAGGACCCATGTCTGATGGTGCCCCGCCCGAGTTCACCCCCGCCGAGGAGCTGCGCACGACCGAGGTCGATCTCGGCGGCCTGGTGAACGTCCTCGCCACCCACCTCTACTCCACCCCGCTGGTCGCCCTGCGCGAACTCGTCCAGAACGCCCACGACTCGCACACCCGCCGGCTCCTGGAGGACCCGGACGGCGACCACCGCCCGCTGATCCGGGTGCGCGCCGACGCCGCCCGGCGGACCGTCGCCATCGAGGACACCGGCGCCGGCCTCACCGAACCCGAGATCCACTCCTACCTGGCCACCGTCGGCACCGGCTACACCCGGATGCTGCGCGACCTGACCGGCAACCAGGAGCTGATCGGCGCCTTCGGCCTGGGCTTCCTCTCCGCCTTCTCGGTCGCCGACGAGGTCACCGTCACCACCACCTCGCACCGTGAGCCGGGGCTCGGCCACCGCTACCGCAGCCGCGGCGGCGAGCAGTACCAGGTCGAGCCGGTGCCCGCCCGGCCCCGGCCGGGCACGGTGGTCGAGCTGGCGCTCAAGGCCGAGCACGGCCACCTCGCCGACGAGGACGTCCTGCGCGACGTGCTCGGCCGCTACTGCGTGCTGCTGTCGGTCCCGGTGCACGTCGGCGAGGACGAGCGGCCGGTCAACTCCGTCGAGGTGCCCTGGCGCGGGCGTCCGGAGGGCGACCCGTACGCCGTCCGGATGCGCTTCGCCGCCGCCTTCGGCCGCCGCTTCGAGCCGCTCACCGCCTTCCCGGTCGAGCCGGTCGAGGGCGCCACCGACGCGGTCGGCCTGCTCTGGGTCCAGGACGGCGGCAGCTACGGCAGCAGCGACAACCGCGACCTCGCCGTCTACCTGCGCGGCATGCTGCTCGCCGAGGACGCCCGCGACCTGCTGCCCCGCTGGGCCGGGTTCATCGGCGGCGTGGTCGAGTCCGACCGGCTCACCCCCACCGCCAGCCGCGAGGACCTCCAGCGCGACGAGCACTACCACGCGCTCCGGAAGGCCCTCGCCGACGCCATCGTGGACGGCCTGTACGAGACCGCCCGGCTGCGGCCCGCCGCCTGGCGCCGCATCCTCACCCGGCACGGCAACGACCTGCTCGGTGCCGCGCTCTGCGACGAGCGGCTGTTCACCCTGCTCGCCGACGACGTCCCGGTGCCCACCTCCCAGGGCGACCTCACGGCCGGCGCGCTGCGCGCGGCGGGCGGCGGCGCGGTGCACGTCGCGCTCGGCAGCGGCGGCGGCTTCGAGGAGATGCTGTACCGGGCGATGCGGGTGCCGATCGCGCGCGGCGACCGCTACGCCGTCCTGCCGTTCCTGCACCGCTACGCCGAACTGCGCGGCTGCCGGGTGGTCGAGCTGGGCAGCGAGCGCGGCAACCGCGAGCTGTTCCGCGACCCGGAGCGCCCGCTGCCGGAGCACGAGGCGGCCTGGCTGGCCGGCGCCCTCGCCGACCCGGGCGAGCAGCTCGTCCCGGCCCGCTTCGACCCGCCCGGCCTGCCGCTGGTGCTGGTGCCGGACCGCGAGGCCGAGCTGAAGGCCCGGATCGAGGACGACCAGGCGGACGCCCGGATACCGTCCGCCGCCCTGCGGCTGGCCCGCGCCTTCACCGCCCGCACCGACGGCGGCGTCCGGGCCCGGCTCTACCTCAACCTGGCCAGCCCGGCGGTCCGGGACCTGCTCGCCGCCTACCGCGCCGGGCACACCGGCAGCGCGACCGCGGCCGGGCTGCTCCGCTCGATCAAGGTGATCATGGCCGCGGCCTCGTCCGGCCCGTCCGAGGGCGACCTCACCGCCGCGCTGGCCGGCATCGGCACCGCGGTCTCCGCGCTGACCGCCGCCGTCCCGGCCGGGCTGCCGGAGGTCCCGGACAGCCCCGGCGCGCTCACGGAGGAGCCGTGACGGACGGACTGTCAGTGGGGTGCGGTAGACAACTCATCAGCACGACGCAGGGGGAACAGCCATGACCACCGACATCTGGGCCTGGGTGCGGGACACCCACCGGCAGCTGGCCGAGGCCGGCCACCACCGGCTGGCCGACGCCATCGTCGAGCTGCCCGAGCACGCCACCGAGGGGCGCAACGAGCAGCTGGACGCGCTCTACCCGGAGGCGGTGGCCGCAGCCCGGGCGCTCGGCCTGCCCTGGGTCGAGGTCTACCTGCGGCACTGGCGGATGCAGAACCTGCTGAACAAGCGCCAGCAGGGCGAGGCGGTGCTGCCCGAGGCGGTCGACCTGCTGGAGTTCGCCCACCGGGAGGACACCGAGGGCTGCCCGCAGTCCGTCTGCGTGGTGCAGGACTTCGCGATCTGCCACGCCCGGGTCGACGGGCCGGGGTACGTGGCCGAGCGCCTCGCCGTGGTCGGCGAGACGCTCGACCGGATCGAGCCCGACCGGGCCTGCTACGACTGCCTCTCCCGCGAGTACTCCGACGCCCTGGAGGACGACGGCCGGGCGGCCGAGGCGCTGGACCACCTGGACTCCGCGGCCAACCGGATGCGGGCGGCCGGCCAGCCGGTCTCGCTCCGCTTCCACCAGGCCCGGGCCGGCACCCTGCACCTGCTGGGCCGGCACGAGGAGGTGCTGGAGCTGCTGGCGACGGCCGAGCGGGCCGAGCAGACGCAGGGGCGCCGGCTGGACGAGCGGGACCAGCGCTGGGGCGCCCTGCTGCGGGCCCGCGCGCTCGCCGCGCTCGGCCGCACCGAGGAGTCGCTCGCCCTGCTGCCCGAGCGGGCCGAGGCCGAACGCCACGCCGACCTGCGCGGCACCTGGGCGGAGACGGCCGAGCTGCTGGTCGCGGCCGGCGCCCGGGAGAACGACGCCGAGCTGGGCGCCGTCCTGGCCGGCTGGGTCGGCTACCTGGACGGCGTCGGCGCGCACCGCCCCTGCGTGGACCTGCTGCTGGCGGCGGGCCGGCTCGCGCTCGCCCGCGGCGCCCGCACGGTGGCGCTGACCCTCGCCGCGACCGGAGAGCGCAAGCTCACCCGGCTGCGGCGCACCGACGGCGTGTCGGAGCAGGTCGCGGCCCTGCGCGCGGCCGCCGAGGCACTGCCGGAGCCCGAGCTGCCCGTCCCGCCGGGCGAGCTGGCGGCGCACCTGGCCGAGGTCGGGGTGCCCTACGAGACCGGCGCCGACCTGCTCTCCGTCGCCCTGGACCGGTACCGGGGTGAGCAGGCCGGCGCCACCGAACTGGCGGTGCTCCTGGCCACCGTGCTGGGCGGCCTCGGCCACGCCCGCGCCGCGGCCGACCTGCTGTGGCGGCACCTGGAGGACGACCCGGCCGACCGCGAGCTGACCGGCGCGCTCGGCGAGATGCTGATCGACGCCCGGGACGCCGAGGGCATACGCCGCCTCGCCGACCGGGTGGCCGTCACCGCCCCGGCCGACGGGCACTGGATACGGGCCCGCTGGGCCGCCGCCGAGGGCCGCTGGGACGAGGCGCTGGAGCGGTGCCAGGAGATCCTGGCGCTGGACGACGAGGTGCTCAACACCCGCCGCCTCGCCGCCCACGCCGCCACCGAACTGGGCGACCACGCCACCGCCCAGCGGATGTACCTGGAGCTGCTGGAGCGCGCGGCGCCGGCCGACGGCGCCGCCGAGGAGGAGGACGGCCACCGGACGGTCCAGGAGCCGGACCTCTGGCACCTGATCACCGCCGCCACCGCCAACCGGGACTGGGCCGTGGTCCGCTCCACCGGCGCGCTGCTCGACATCGAGTTCGACGAGCCCGAGGGCCCGGTGGACGAGGAGTGGCAGCTGGTCACCGTCCGCGCCACCCGCACCAACGGCGCGACGTCCGACCTGCCCGCGCTCCGGACGGGCCCGGCCACCGCCCGCATCCTGCCGGTGCTCGGCGACGACCTGACGCTCAACCACGGCGACGTGGTGGTCTTCGCCCCGGCCCTGCTGGAGCGCCCGCCGGCCGAGGACGCCCCCGAGGAGGAGCGGCAGCGCTGGCGCCCGGTGTTCGAGCTGCTCACCCTGCTCGACCCGGCCGGGTACACCACGTACTGGATCGACGGCGGCTGGCCCGGCGACGAGCCGTGGTCGGCGCTGCGCGAGGAGCTGCACGAGGCCGGGTGCGCGGTCTGGGTGTACAGCGGCGACGAGTACCGGATCACCGACCCGGCGGAGGGCGGCGACACCCTGCCCGGCGTCTACGCGGCCCTCGGCGTGCCGCCGACCGCCTCGGCCGCCGAGGCCGACGCCCTGCTGCTGCGGCTGACCGGCGGCTGGGCGCACCCGCTCGCCTGGCCGGAGCTGGCCAAGGCGGCCGGCGCGGACCTCGCCCGGCACGAGGAGACGGTCGAGCGCTACGGGCTCTGACCGCCCCCGACCGTACGGCCCCGGCGGGCCGGCCCTCCCGGGCC
>NZ_JBHVEU010000430.1:0-7633 GCF_042802075.1 Kitasatospora sp. NPDC057518 | reverse complement strand
GGGCCGGCGAGGAGGAGGTCCTGCCCCTGCTCACCGAGCGGGTCTCGATCGCCGCCGTCAACGGCCCCCGCTCCGTCGTGATCGCCGGCGACGCCACCGAAGTCCGGTCCGTCGCCGCACAGTTCGACAAGGCCCGCGAGCTGCGCGTCAGCCACGCCTTCCACTCCCCGCTCATGGAACCGATGCTCGACGAGTTCCGCGACGTCCTCACCGAGCTGACCTACCACGCCCCCGCCATCCCGATCGTCTCCACCCTCACCGGCGAACCCGCCACCACCGGGCAACTCACCGACCCCGACTACTGGATCCGCCACGCCCGCCACACCGTCCGCTTCCACGACGCCGTGGACGCGCTCCGGGCGAAGGGCGTCACCACCTTCCTGGAGCTCGGCCCCGACGCCGTGCTCACCGCCATGGGCCGGGACCACGGCGACGACGGTGACGAGGCCTTCGTGCCGGTGCTGCGGCGCGACCGGGCCGAGGTGCGGACCGCCGTGTCCGCCGTGGCGGCGCTGCACGGGCGCGGGGTGCGGGCCGACTGGGCGGCGTTCTTCGCCGGTTCCGGCGCGCGCCGGGTCGACCTGCCCACCTACGCCTTCCAGCGCCGCCGCTTCTGGCTGGACGCCGCGCCCGTCGCGGGCGCCGCCGACCCGGCGGACGCCTCCTTCTGGGCCGCCGTCGAGCAGCAGGACCTGGCCGCCCTCGGTTCGAGCCTCCGGCTGGCCGAGGAGGAGCAGCGCTCGCTGGGCGACCTGCTGCCCGCGCTCTCCTCCTGGCGGCGCGAGCGCCAGGACCGTTCGCTGCTGGACTCCTGGCGCTACCGGGTCGAGTGGCAGCGGCTCGCCGACCCGGCCGCCCCGCCCGGGCTCTCCGGCGACTGGCTGGCCGTCCTGCCGGCCGGCTGGACGGAGGAGGGCACCGGCGGCGCGCTGTCCGCGCTGCGGGCCCGCGGCGCGCGGGTGCTGACCGTCGCGGCGGCCGAGGGCGAGGACCGTGCCGGGCTGGCCGCCCGGTTGCTGGCCGCCGCCGGGGAGCGGCAGCCGGACGGCGTGCTCTCCCTGCTGGCCCTGGACGAGCGGGAGGCGCGGCCCGGGGTGCCGGCCGCGCTGCCCGACACCGTGCTGCTGCTGAACGCCCTGGACGAGGCCGGGCTGGACGCGCCGCTGTGGTGCGCGACCCGGGGCGCGGTGGCGGCCGGGACGGGCGACCGGGTCAGCCCCGCGCAGGCGCAGCTGTGGGGCCTGGGCCGGGTGGCGGCGCTGGAGTGCCCGGTGCGCTGGGGCGGCCTGGTCGATCTGCCGGAGACGGTGGACGGCAAGGCGGCCGACCGGCTGGCCGCGGTACTGGCGGGCGGGTCCGGGGAGGACCAGGCCGCCGTCCGGGCGGACGGGCTGTACGCGCGCCGCCTGGTCCGGGCGGCCGGTGGCGCGGCGGGCCGCGAGTGGCGGCCGCGCGGCACCGTGCTGGTGACCGGCGGTACCGGCGCGCTGGGGGCCCGGATCGGGCGCTGGCTGGCCGCGAACGGCGCGGAGCACGTGGTGCTGACCGGCCGTCGGGGCGGTGCGGCCGCCGGGGCCGCCGCCCTGGAGGCCGAGCTGTCCGCGCTGGGCGCCCGGGTCACGGTGGCGGCCTGCGACGTCGCGGACCGCGCGGCGCTGGCCGGGCTGCTGGACGGGCTCGGCCCGCTGAGCGCCGTGGTGCACGCGGCCGGCTCGGGGGCGATGGGGCCGCTGCGCGAGCTCGACGCGGACGCGCTGGCCGCGTCCGGCGCCGCCAAGGTGACCGGAGCGGCGCACCTGGACGAGCTGCTGGACGGGCAGGAGCTGGACGCCTTCGTGCTGATGTCCTCCGTCGCCGGGGTCTGGGGCGGCGGCGGCCAGGCCGCGTACGGCGCGGCGAACGCGTTCCTGGACGCGCTGGCCGAGCAGCGCCGGGCGCGCGGCCTGACGGCCACCTCGGTGGCCTGGGGCCCGTGGGCCGGGGAGGGCATGTCGGCCGGTCAGGAGGGGCCGCTGCGGCGGATGGGCCTCGGCGCGCTGGCGCCGGACCTCGCGGTCGCGGCCCTGCGGCAGGCGCTGGACCTGGACGACACGGCCGTGACCGTCACCGAGGTCGACTGGTCGCGCTTCCACCCCGGTTTCACCGCCGTCCGGCCGAGCCCGCTGCTGGGCGCGCTGGCCGAGGTGCGGGAGCTGGAGCGCGCCGAGGAGCGGCCCGCGCCCGCCGACGACGCCGCCTCGGCGCTGCGCTCCGCCCTCGCGGGCCTGCCGGTCGCCGAGCGCTCCCGTTCCCTGGTGGAGCTGGTGAGCGGCCTGGCGGCGGAGGTCCTGGGCCACCCCACGGCCGACGGGATCGAGGTGGTACGCCCGTTCCAGGAGCAGGGCTTCGACTCGCTGACGGCGGTGGAGCTGCGCGACCGGCTCGCCCGGTCGACCGGGGTGCGGCTGCCGAGCACCCTGCTGTTCGACCACCCGACCCCGGAGGCGGTGGCCGCCCGGCTGCTCGGCGAACTGCTCGGCGAGGACGGCTCGGCGGCCGCCCCCACCGCCGGCCCGGTGGACGCCGGGGAGCCGATCGCGATCATCGGGATGAGCTGCCGCTACCCCGGCGGGGTCGGCTCGCCCGAGGAGCTGTGGCAGCTGGTCGCCCAGGGCCGGGACGCCGTCGGCGGCTTCCCGCAGGACCGCGGCTGGGACACCGCCGCGCTGTTCAGCGACGACCCCGAGCAGCCCGGCACCTGCTACGCCTCCGAGGGCGGCTTCCTGTACGACGCGGCCGGGTTCGACGCGGCGTTCTTCGGGATCAACCCGCGCGAGGCGCTGGCGACGGACCCGCAGCAGCGGCTGCTGCTGGAGACCTCCTGGGAGGCCTTCGAGCACGCGGGCGTGGACCCGGTGTCGGCGCGGGGCAGCCGGACGGGCGTCTTCACCGGCATCTCGTACCACGACTACGCGGCCCGCTTCAGCACCGTCCCGGAGGAGGTGGAGGGCTATCTGGGCAACGGCAGTTCGGCCAGCGTCGCCTCCGGCCGGATCGCGTACACCCTCGGCCTGGAGGGCCCGGCGGTGTCCGTGGACACGGCCTGCTCCTCCTCGCTGGTCGCCCTGCACCTGGCGGGCCAGGCGCTGCGCTCCGGCGAGTGCTCGCTGGCCCTGGCCGGCGGCGTCGCGGTGATGTCGACGCCGGGTTCGTTCATCGAGTTCAGCCGCCAGCGCGGGCTGGCGCCGGACGGGCGCTGCAAGGCGTTCGCCGAGGCGGCGGACGGCACCGGCTGGGGCGAGGGCGTCGGCATGCTGCTGCTGGAGCGGCTCTCCGACGCCCGGCGCAACGGCCACCCGGTGCTGGCGGTGCTGCGCGGCAGCGCCGTCAACCAGGACGGCGCCTCCAACGGGCTGACGGCCCCCAACGGCCCCTCCCAGGAGCGGGTGATCCGCCAGGCCCTCGACCGGGCCGGGCTGGCCGCCACCGAGGTCGACGTGGTGGAGGCGCACGGCACGGGCACGAAGCTGGGCGACCCGATCGAGGCGCAGGCACTGCTGGCCACCTACGGCCAGGACCGTGAACGGCCGCTGCTGCTGGGCTCGTTGAAGTCCAACATCGGCCACACCCAGGCCGCCGCCGGGGTCGGCGGCGTGATCAAGATGGTCGAGGCGATGCGCCGGGGCACCGTCCCGCGCACCCTGCACGTGGACGCGCCGTCCTCGCAGGTGGACTGGTCGGCGGGCGCGGTGGAGCTGCTCACCGAGGCCCGGGACTGGCCGGAGACCGGCCGCCCGCGCCGGGCCGGCGTCTCCTCCTTCGGCGTCAGCGGCACCAACGCCCACGTCATCCTCGAACACGCCCCCGAGGAGCAGCCCGCCGACGAGGGGCCCGCCGAGGAGGCTCCCACACCGGGCGCGCTCCCGTTCCTCCTCTCCGCCAAGACCGACCAGGCGCTGCGCGACCAGGCCCGCCGCCTGCGCGACCACCTGGACACCGAGGCAGCCTCGGCCGACCTCGGCCTCTCCCTGGCCGTCTCCCGCACGCAGTTCGCCCACCGCGCGGCCCTGGTGGCCGCCGACCCGGACGGCCTGCGGGCCGGACTGGAGGCGCTCGCGGCCGGCGGAGCGGCGCCCGAGCTGGTGCGCGGCACGGTCTCCCCCGGCCGCACGGCCTTCCTCTTCACCGGCCAGGGCGCCCAACGCGTGGGCATGGGAAGCGAGTTGTACGCGGCGTACCCGGTGTTCGCGGCGGCGTTCGACGAGGTCTGCGCCGAGCTGGACCGCCACCTGGAGCGCCCGCTGCGCGAGGTGATCGCCGAGGGCGGCGAACTCCTGGACCGTACGGGCTGGACCCAGCCAGCGCTGTTCGCCGTCGAGGTCGCCCTCTACCGCCTGGTCGAATCCTGGGGCGTGCGGCCCGACTTCCTGGCCGGGCACTCCGTCGGCGAGCTGGCCGCCGCGCACGCGGCCGGGGTGCTGTCGCTGGCCGACGCCGCCACGCTGGTCGCCGCCCGCGGCCGGCTGATGGAGCGACTGCCCGCCGGCGGCGCGATGGTGGCCGTGGAGGCCGCCGAGGCCGAGGTGCTGCCGCTGCTCGGCGGCGAGGTGGCCGTGGCCGTGGCCGCCGTCAACGGCCCGCGCGCCACCGTGCTGGCGGGCCCGGAGGAGGCCGTCCTGCGGATCGCCGGGCAGCTCGCCGACGCCGGGCACCGCACCCGGCGGCTGCGGGTCAGCCACGCCTTCCACTCCCCGCTGATGGACCCGATGCTGGCGGAGTTCCGCGAGGTCGCGGCGGCGCTGACGTACCACGAGCCGCGGATCCCGGTGGTCTCCGGCACCGGCCGCCCGGTGGCCGCCGAGGAGCTGTGCACGGCGGAGTACTGGGTCGGCCAGATCCGTGCCGCCGTCCGCTTCGACGACGTGTTCCGGCGGCTGGCCGCCGACGGGGTGAGCCGGTACCTGGAGCTGGGCCCGGACGGCGTGCTGACCGCGATGGGCCAGGACTGCCTGGCCGTGGCGGCGCCCGAGGGCGGCTTCGCCCTGCTGCCCGCGCTGCGCCGGGACCGGCCGGAGGCCGCGGCCCTGGTCCGGGCGGTCGGCGCGCTGCACACGCTCGGCGCGGAGGTGGACTGGCCGGCCTTCTTCACCGCGGCCGGAGCCGCCGCGTCCCGTCGTGTGGAGCTGCCCACCTACGCCTTCCAGCGCGAGCGGTTCTGGCTGGACGGCCCCGCGCCGGCGGCCGACCCGGTGGACACCGCCTTCTGGGCGGCCGTCGAGCAGCAGGACCTGGCCGCGCTCGGCGCGAGCCTCCGGCTGGCCGAGGAGGAGCAGCGCTCGCTGGGCGAGGTGCTGCCCGCGCTGTCCTCCTGGCGCCACCGCAAGCGGGACGGCTCCCGGCTCGACTCCTGGCGCTACCGGGCGGGCTGGCAGCGGCTCCCGGAGCCGGCGGCCGTCCTGCCACGGGCCGACCGCCCGATGGGCAGCTGGCTGGCCGTGCTGCCCGCCGGGGGCGCCCTGGCGGCCGTCGAGGGCGCCCTGGCGGCACTGGAACGGCACGGCGCGGACCTGCTGCGGGTGACGGTCGCCCCGGACGGCCTCGACCGGAGCACCCTGGCGGGCCCGCTCCGGCAGGCCCTGGACGGCACGGCCCCGACCGGGGTGCTCTCGCTGCTGGCCCTCGCGGACGGCGCCGACGAGCACACCGTCACCTCCGGCGCCGTGGCGCTGCTCCAGGCCCTCGGCGACCTCGCCCCGGACGCTCCGCTCTGGTGCGCGACCCGGGCCGGCGTGACGGTCGGCGGGCAGGTCGCGAGCCCGGCGCAGGCCGCGCTGTGGGGCCTGGGACGGGCCGCCGCGCTGGAGCACCCCGACCGCTGGGGCGGCCTGGTGGACCTGCCGGAGGAGTTCGACGGCCCGGCCGGGGACCGGCTGGCCGCGCTGCTGGCGGGCGGGTCCGGCGAGGACCAGGTCGCGGTGCGGCCCGACGGCCTGTACGGGCGGCGGCTGCTGCCCGCGCCGTCGGCCCGGCGCGGCGACGCGCCCGGGTGGGACCCGGAGGGCACGGTGCTGGTCACCGGCGGCACCGGCGCGCTCGGCGCCCGGCTGGCCCGCCACCTGGTCGCCGAGCACGGCGTCCGCCACCTGCTGCTCACCAGCCGCAGCGGGCCCGGGGCCCCGGGCGCGGCCGACCTGACCGCCGAACTCCGCGCCCTCGGCGCCACCGTGACCGTCACCGCCTGCGACGCCGCCGACCGCGACCGGCTCGCCGCGCTCCTCGCGGACATCCCGGCCGAGCACCCGCTCACCGCGGTGGTGCACGCCGCCGGGGTGCTCGACGACGGCGTGATCGACGCGCTGACCCCGGAGCGGCTGGCGACCGTCCTGCGGGCCAAGGCCGCCTCGGCCCGCCACCTGCACGAGCTGACCCTGGACCTGGAGCCGGCGGCCTTCGTGCTGTTCTCCTCCTTCAGCGGCACGCTCGGCGCCCCCGGGCAGGCCAACTACGCCGCCGCCAACGCCTACCTGGACGCCCTGGCCGAGCGGCGCGCGGCCCTCGGCCTGCCCGCCACCTCGGTGGCCTGGGGGCCGTGGGACGAGGGCGGCATGGCCGCCGGGGGCGAGGTGCTGGAGCGCGCCCGGCGCACCGGGGTGACCCCGCTGGCACCGGAGTCGGGGCTGGCCGCCCTGGACGCCGCGCTGGCCCAGGGCGACACCGCGGTCGCCGTGGTGGACGTGGACTGGTCCCGGTTCGCGCCGGGGTTCGTCGCGGCCAGGCCCAGCCGGCTGCTCGCCGAACTCCCGGCCGTCCGGGCGCTGGCCCCGGAGCGGGACGGCCCGGCCGCCGCGGCCGAGGACGGGAACGCGCTGGCGGCCAGGCTGGCCGGCGTCTCCGGGGCGGAGCGCGAACGCGTCCTGCTGGAGCTGGTCCGCCGGCTCACCGCGGAGGTGCTCGGGCACCGCGGGCCGGAGGCGGTGGAGCCCCGGAAGGGGTTCCTGGAGCTGGGGTTCGACTCGCTGACGGCGGTCGAGCTGCGCAACCGCCTGGGCGGCGCCACCGGCCTCCCGCTGCCCTCCACGCTGCTCTTCGACCACCCGGACCCGGTGGCGCTGGCCGCCCTGCTGGCGGGCCGGCTGGCCCCGGTGGAGGACACCGCCGGGGAACCGGACGTGTTCGCCGGGCTGGACGCGCTGGAGGCGGCGCTCACGGACGCCGGGCTGGACGACGAGGACGGCCGTCGGGTCACCGTCAGGCTGGAGACCCTGCTGGCCAAGTGGCGCGAGTTCAGGGGTGCAGGGGTGGCGGTCAGGGGTGTCCCGGCCCCGGGTGCGGCTGCCACTGTCGAGGCGGACCTCGAACTGCAAGCCGCATCGGTGGATGAGGTGCTCTCCCTGATAGATGCGGAATTCGGCCTCTGAGCGGACAACCGCTGCCTGGAAGGTGTGCAATGCCGACGGATGACAAGGTCGTCGATTACCTCAAGAAGGTGACCGCAGACCTGCGGCGGACGCGTCAGCGGGTCCGCGAGCTGGAGGCCGCGGAGCACGAGCCGATCGCGATCGTCGCGATGAGCTGCCGCTTCCCCGGCGACGTCGGGACACCCGAGGAGCTGTGGCGGCTGCTCGCCGACGGCCGTGACGCGGTCGGCGGGTTC
>NZ_JBHVEU010000429.1:0-7642 GCF_042802075.1 Kitasatospora sp. NPDC057518 | reverse complement strand
CTTCCCGGGAGCCCGGGCAGGGGCGATCAGTGCCGATCAGGGCCGGCCGAAACCGGCCCGAACCGGGTCAGCGAACCTCGGTGATCTCCGGGCCGCGCGCGAACGGGTCGAGCGCGGTACCGCCGAAGCGGTTCTCGCCCTCACCGGCGGCGGCGGTCGCCCCGCCACCGTCGGCGACCATCTGGGCGTCCTCGGGAAGCTTCAGGACGATCGGGTCGCGGGGAGCCATCGGGGACTCGCCGCGCACGACGACCGTCTGCCGGAAGACCTGCTCCAGGATCCCGGCCATCTCCGGCTGCACGGCGGCCTGGCCCGAGATCACGCCGCGCAGGAACCAGCGCGGACCGTCGCAGCCGACGAACCGCACCAGCTGCACGCCCTGGGTGCCGTCCGGCAGCTGCACGGGGACCCGGGCGCGGAGGTGCCAGCCGAGCGGGCCCTCCTCCTCCTCGATGAGGCCGCCCTGCGAGGTGATGCCGTTGGCGATCTCCTCCCGGACCTCCCCCCAGATGCCCTCCGACTTCGGGGCCGCGAAGGCCTGGAGCTGGATGGCGCTGTTTCCGAGCACAAGGGTTGCCGCCACGATCGCGTCACCGGCGACCTCGACGCGCAGCTCCATGCCCTCGACGCCGGGGACCAGCAGACCCCCGAGGTCGACGCGCCCCTCCTCGGGGTTCTCCAGCTCGGAGTGGTCCCACGGACCGTCCGGCCGGGGGGCCGGCGGCAGGCCGACCCTGTCGGCCGGGTCCAGCTCGGTCACGTTCTCGCTCTCGGCGGAACCTTCGACGTCATCGGCCGTCTCGTCGGCGCTGATGGCGTCGTCGGCGAGCTGCTCGACAGCGTCCTCGCTCTTCTGGCGACGACGGAACACGGTCACTGCCCTTCCCGGTCCAAGACCGATGCGAATGCCTGCTCGGCTTCCTGCGAGGCCGCGGGCATGCTAGACCGCGGCATGGCCGCCGGTCGACCCGAACCCGCCCTCGGCGCGTGCCGACCCAGGCAGCTCCTCCACCTCGTGGAAACGGGCCTTCTCGACCTGCTGGATCACCAGCTGGGCGATTCGGTCCCCTCGGCGGAAGCTGACCCCCTCGCGCGGGTCCAGATTGACGACGATCACCTTGATCTCTCCACGGTACCCGGCATCGACCGTCCCCGGGGCGTTCACGAGGGCAACACCGCAACGAGCTGCCAGGCCCGACCGGGGGTGGACGAAGGCCGCGTAGCCGTCCGGCAGGGCGATCGCGATGCCGGTGGGCAGCATGACCCGCTCGCCGGGGGCCAGCTCTGCGTCGACGGTGGTGCGCAGGTCGGCACCGGCGTCCCCGGGCTGCGCGTAGGCGGGCAGCGGCAGCTCGGGGTCGATGCGCTTGATCAGGACGTCCAGCTGCGGGCGGGGGGTGTCGCTCAAGGGTTCACCTCAAAGGCTCGTGCGCGCTTCATCAGATCCGGGTCGTCGAGGACCTTCTCGATGTCCTCGGGACGACCGTGCGTGGTGAAGTGTTCCAGCTTTACCTGGATGAAGAGGGCCTGGGACCGGACGGCGACCGGCCCGTCCGGTCCGCCGATCCGCGCCTCGGCGGCGCTGTAGATCTTGCGGCCGTGCACACCGGTGATCCAGGCGCGCAGGTGCAGCACCGAGTCGACGGGCACCGGGCTGAGGAAGTCGGTCTCCAGCCGGCCGGTCACGGCGGGGGCGTGCAGCAGCCAGTTGAGCGTGCCGAGGGTCTCGTCCATGGCGGTGGTCAGCAGCCCGCCGTGGGCCAGGCCGGGGCCGCCCTGGTGGGCGTCGCGGACGGCGAACTCGGCGGTGACGTCGAGTCCCTCGCCGGCGACCGCGTCGATCCGCAGGCCGCCGGGGTGCTGCGGGCCGCAGCCGAAGCAGTGCTCGTAGTGGGAGCCGAGCCGGGTGCCGGGGGCGGGCGCCTGGGGGTGGCGCTCCGGCAGGACGGCGTCCGGCGGCGGGGTGGTCGGGGACGGCGGTATGGCGGGCGCCGGCCGGTCGGTGGGGGTGCTGGGGGCTGTCGTACCGGTCACGGGGCCCCAGCCTACCCAGGGGTAGCGGGCCTCCGGTGGGGGTGGCGTCCCGGGCCGGACGTCAGGGCGACCACAATGGAGGCATGTACGACGAACGCCTCACGGTGCCGCGCTCCTGGTGGCTGCTCCCGATCGCGCTGGGTCTCACGTTCGCGCTGATCCTGATCCGGGTCAGCGGTCCGGCCGCGCTGATCGGACTGGTGGTCGGCATCGCCGCCGGCGCGGTCGCGATCAGCAGCTACGGCTCGGCCCGCATCCGCGTGGTCCGGGGCTCCCTGGTGGCCGGCCCGGCCCGGATCCCGGTGGACGCGCTCGGCGACGCGCAGGCGCTGAGCCCCGCCGAGGCGGCGGCCTGGCGCGGCCGGAAGGCCGATCCGCGCGCCTTCATGCTGCTGCGCAGCTACGTCCCGACGGCGCTGCGGGTCGAGGTGACCGATCCGACCGACCCGACGCCGTACCTCTACCTGTCGACCCGCTCGCCGATGAAGCTGGCGGAGGCGCTGGAGGACGCCCGGCGCGGCGCCCGCACCTGAGGCGGACCGGGCCGGCCGCGAGGCGGTCGGGCCCGGACACGAGCCGGACGGAAGAGGCCGGACAAACGGAGAGGGACGGTTCCGCTGCTGCGGGACCGTCCCTACGACTTTGTCCTGACCGGTCGACCGGCCGACTCCGTCCTCCCGGGCCCGTCCAGACGGACGATGCCCGGACCTGCCGTCCGGCCCCGCTGCCCGGGGCCGGAAGGAGCGGTGTACCGGTCCCGCGGGCGCAGCCGCGGGCACCGGGTCCTGTCCGCCGCGGTGCTCAGGCGCCGCAGTCCCGGCAGATCGGGTTGCCGTTCTTCTCGCTGTAGAGCTGGCTGCGGTGGTGCACGAGGAAGCAGCTCATGCAGGTGAACTCGTCCGCCTGCTTCGGCAGGACACGGACGGCGAGCTCCTCGTTCGAGAGGTCGGCACCGGGGAGCTCCATGCCCTCGGCGGCGTCGAACTCGTCGACGTCGACAGAGCTGCCGCCCTTGTCGTTCCGCCGAGCCTTGAGCTCCTCGATGCTGTCTTCGTTGAGCTCGTCGTCGGTCTTGCGTGGGGTGTCGTAGTCGGTTGCCATTTTTCGCTCTCCCCCTCCGGGTTGTGCGGTGTGTGCGGTATCTCCAGCGCACGTAACGCATGGGGGGTCGGTCTTGTGCCCGACCCGAGGCGGAGATTTTGCCTTACTTCAAGCCCTGTTACTCAATCGACACTCAGCCCGGGCTCCATCGGGGTGATCCCCAGGGCTGTGGAAGGCCTCACGCTGGGCCATCACCAGCCTTCCGGGGACCCGGTAAACCGACCACGCACAGTGAGCACAATCGGTGTGGATGTCTGGGGAATCCCTTGTCCATCAGGGATGCCGACCGATTCCGCGGACCGACCGGTGACCGGAATCCGGTCACGGACGGCGATCGACACCCCTGATCAGGTGATCACTCTCCGGGGTTGCCCGGAATCGTGGAGCGACACGGTGTGAGCTTGGTCACGTTCAGAATCATCCAGGGCAAACCGCGGGAAATCCACCCACTCCGACCGCTCGGTCCAGCATCTCAGCCGGCGTTCCTCCGGGCCTCCCGGCGTGCCAGCAGGGCGGCCTGGCGCTCCTCGAACTTCCGGGCCTGGCCGTCCAGCCCATCGAGGAAGACGCCCAGCTCGTTCTGCGCCAGCAGGCCCTCCGGGCCGAGCCCGCCGATCTCCATCACCTTGAGGTGGCGCAGCACCGGCTGGAGCACGTCGTCGTGGTGGATGCGCAGGTTGTACACCCCGCCGAGGGCGATCTGCGCGGCGGCGCGCTCGAAGCCGGGGATGCCGTGGCCGGGCATCCGGAAGTCGGTGACCACGTCGGCGACGGCCCGCATGGCCTGGTCCGGGGCGATCTCCAGGGCGGCCTTCAGCAGGTTCCGGTAGAAGACCATGTGCAGGTTCTCGTCGTTGGCGATCTTCGCCAGCAGCTGCTCGCACAGCGGGTCGCCGGCGTACCTGCCGGTGTTGCGGTGCGCGATGCGGGTGGCGAGCTCCTGGAAGGCCACGTACGCGACGGAGTGCAGCATGCTGTGCGCGTTGTCGGACTCGAAGCCCTCCGACATGTGGCTCATCCGGGCCCGCTCCAGCTCCACCGGGTCGACCGCGCGGGTGGCGAGCAGGTAGTCGCGAATGGCTATTCCGTGCCGGCCCTCCTCGGCCGTCCAGCGGTGCACCCAGGTGCCCCAGGCGCCCTCGCGGCCGAACATGGTCGCGATCTCGTGGTGGTAGCTGGGCAGGTTGTCCTCGGTCAGCAGGTTGACCACCAGCGACACCCGGCCGACCGGGGTCACCTTGGAGTGCTCCAGCGACCAGGCCTCGCCGCCCAGCACGCCGTCGAAGTCGCGGCCCTGGCTCCACGGGACGAACTCGTGCGGCATCCACTCCTTCGCCACGCCCAGGTGGCGGTTGAGCTCCTTCTCGACGACCTCTTCGAGGGCGAGGATCAGCCGCGCGTCGGTCCAGCCGCTCGCGACGAGCGGGGAGCTGCTCTGCACAGGGGCGATGGTCACGGTGGTGCTCCTGAGGGGACGGCACGCGCTGGGACGGGCGCGCTGGACGGGGACACGTCGTGGACCCGTCGGCGGGGCGCCGACGGACTCACCTACGGTTGCGTAGGTTACGACACCGTAAGTTGCTCGGGCCGGAAAAGACAAGCCGCCCCCGCCAGGCCTTATGTCGTCTTGACGGGCCTGGCGGGGGCGGCTGGAAACGGTCGCCCGCGGAAGGGGCGTTCGACCCTTACGGCGAGGGGATGCGGACCCTCATGGTGAGGCCGCCGCCGGCGCGCGGCGTGGCCTCGATGGTGCCGCCGTGGGCGCGCACCACCGAGCGGACGATGGACAGGCCGAGCCCGACCCCCTTGTCGCTGCGGGTGCGGTCGGCGCCCTTGACCCGGCGGAACGGCTCGAAGATGTGCTCCAGCTCGTACCCGGGCACCACCGGGCCGGTGTTGGAGACCACCAGCTCGCCGCCGCCGGGCACCGCGGTGGTGGCCAGCTCGACCCAGCCGCCCGGGGTGTTGTACCGGACGGCGTTCTGCAGCAGGTTGAGCGCGAGCCGCTCCAGCAGCACGCCGTTGCCGGCGGCCATCGCCGGATCGAGCTTCGAACGCAGCTCGACCTCGCGCTTGTCGGCCTCGCCCCGGGTCTGCTCCAGCGCCCGGGTGGCCACCTCGGACAGCTCCACCGGGCGCCGGTCGGTCAGCTCGTTCTCGCTGCGGGCGAGCAGCAGCAGGCCCTCGACGAGCTGCTCGCTGCGCTCGTTGGTGGCCAGCAGGGTCCTCCCCAGCTGCTGGAGGTCGGAGGAGGTCGCCGGGTCGGAGAGCTGGACCTCCAGCAGGGTGCGGTTGATCGCCAGCGGGGTGCGCAGCTCGTGCGAGGCGTTGGCGACGAAGCGGCGCTGGGAGTCGAAGGAGCGGTCCAGCCGGTCCAGCATGCCGTCGAAGGTGTCGGCGAGCTCCTTGAGCTCGTCGTCCGGGCCGTCCAGCTCGATCCGGCGGTGCAGGTCGGAGGAGGCCACGTCGCGGGCGGTGCGGGTGATCCGGCCGAGCGGGCGCAGGACCCGGCCGGCCATCGCGTAGCCCGCCGCGAAGGCGATCACGGCGAGGCAGAGCAGCATGGTCAGCGACTTGCGCAGCAGGGTGTTGAGCGCGGAGTCGGAGCGCGCCAGGAAGTCGGCGGCCTGCAACTGGTTGTAGCTCGTGCTGTTCATCGTGGAGTGGACGCCGTCCGGGCCGGTGACCTGGATGCTGCCGTCGAAGACCAGGTTGCGCGGCGCCAGGTACGAGACGGCGTCCTGGAAGAACACGTACATCAGCAGCAGCAGCACCACGCCGGCCATCAGGAACATCCCGCCGTAGAGCAGGGTGAGGCGCATCCGGATGGTGGGGCGGAAGGGGAACCAGGCGAGCATGCCGTCGCCGGGGACGTAGGACCCGGGGCGGTGGACGCGCGGCGGGGTCAGGGGCTTCGGCGGGACGGCACGTGGGCCGCCGGCGGGCGCGCCGGAGGCCCCGCCGGCCGGGGGCGGGGTGGTCATGATGGTCCTCTCGGGGCGTCCGCCGGGGCGGGCGCTTACGGCGGGGAGTCTCGGGGTGGGCGGACTCCGGTCGTCAGATCCGGTAGCCGGAGCCCGGCACGGTGACGATCACCGGCGGGTCCCCGAGCTTGCGGCGCAGCGTCATCACGGTGACGCGCACGACGTTGGTGAACGGGTCGGTGTGCTCGTCCCAGGCCTTCTCCAGGAGCTGCTCGGCGGAGACGACGGCACCGCCGGCCCGCATCAGCACCTCCAGGACGGCGAACTCCTTGGGGGCGAGCTGGACGGTGCGCCCGTCGCGGATCACCTCGCGCCGGCCGGGGTCGACCGAGATGCCGGCCCGCTCCAGTACCGGGGGCAGCGGGATGGTCGCGCGGCGGCCCAGCGCCCTTACCCGGGCGACGAGTTCGCTGAAGGCGAACGGCTTCGGAAGGTAGTCGTCCGCGCCGATCTCCAGGCCCTCGACCCGGTCGCTGATGTCGCCGGAGGCGGTCAGCATGATCACCCGGGTGGCCAGGCCCTGCTCGACCACCTTGCGGCAGACGTCGTCCCCGTGGACCAGCGGAAGATCGCGGTCCAGGACGACGACGTCGTAGTCGTTGACCGCGATGCGCTGGAGCGCGGCCTCCCCGTCGTACACAACGTCGACGGCCATCGCCTCGCGGCGCAGACCGGTCGCGACGGCCTCTGCAAGCAGCTGCTCGTCCTCGACGACGAGAACCCGCACGGTCGTTGTCCCTTCTCCAGGCCGGCCCCGGAAGCGGACGCACGGCTCCGACGGTGCCTCCATCCTGCCTGGTCGGGCGGTAAAGCAGCGATAAGCTGCCCCTCGGGCACGGAACCCGGGTCCGCGGCGGTCACTGTTCGCATCCGCACCACTCCGCTTGGACTGTGACACGGGCAACTTTCTCGCGCCGAAAGGTTTCCCCGCCCTGGGGGCGGGGAGGACAGCTGCACACCCGCGATCTGGCTGACGGCCGATCGCACCCACCCGCCGTGCGTTCATCCGCGCCGGCCCTGGGGCTGGGACATCACCGGGAGCGGCCGAAGGGCCGTCTCCGCACCCGTCCGGACTGCCACCACCTTCCGGCCTGGGTGCTTTCACCGGCTGGACCTTCCCCGGGGCGGAGAGCGCACGACCGTGCACGTCCGACACAGTAAGGGGGCCCGTATGGACGCCTTCAAGGCCGGAATCCTGCAGCGCATAGCCAACGCCGAGCAGGACCTGCACCGCGCGATCGAGGCCGGGGACGAGTTCCTCGCCGAGGTGGAGCAGTCCGAGCTGGACGACCTCCGCCGACTCGCCGCCGAGCACGGCGTGGACACGGTGCTGGAGCGCCACCGCACCGCTGCCTGACCCGTCCGGCACACCGACCCGTCGCCGGACCTCCGGCACCAGCGGCCCTACGGGGGCCGTGCGAAACCCAGGCCCTGGCATCCCCCGTATGTCAGGGCTCTTCGCATGTCCGGGGCCTTCGCACCCGGACCCGTCGCACGTCCGGGCCGTCCCGCCGCCGGGTTCC
>NZ_JBHVEU010000428.1:0-7663 GCF_042802075.1 Kitasatospora sp. NPDC057518 | reverse complement strand
CTCTTGAAGAGATCGGCCCCTCAGGCTCTGGGGTGAGTGACGGGACTCGAACCCGCGGCCACCTGGACCACAACCAGGTGCTCTACCAACTGAGCTACACCCACCATCTGTCCGGCTCGTTCCCGCTCTCGCGTTCCCGTTCCGACAGGAAGAACTCTACAGGATCCGAGAGGGTGCTCGCGCCAGGGTTTCGCTCCGGCGAACGCGGGCACCTTCCCGGTCCCTCCGACAGGGGTCCGCCGGGCGGTTCCGGGCGGTTCCGGGGTGGGCCGCCCGGGGCGGGCCCGGGCTCAGCCCGCCGGGGCCTGGTACTTCCCGGCGATCGCCCGCGCGGTGTCGGCGTCCGGGCCGGGCTGCGGGACGAACACCGCCTCGCGGTAGTACCGCAGTTCGTCGATGCTCTCCCGGATGTCGGCGAGCGCCCGGTGGTTGCCGCCCTTCTGCGGGCTGTTGTAGTACGCCTTCGGGTACCAGCGGCGGGCCAGCTCCTTGATCGAGGAGACGTCCACGATCCGGTAGTGCAGGTGCTTCTCCAGGGCCGGCATGTCCCGGGCCAGGAAGCCGCGGTCGGTGGCCACCGAGTTGCCGCACAGCGGGGTCTTCCCGGCCTCCGGCACGTGCTCGCGCACGTAGGCGAGCACCCGCTCCTCGGCCTCGGCCAGGGTCACGCCCTGCTCCAGCTCCTCCAGCAGCCCGGAGGCGGTGTGCATCTCGCGCACCACCTCGGGCATGTTCGCCAGCGCCTCGGCCGGCGGCCGGATGATGACGTCCACGCCCTCGCCGAGGATGTTCAGCTCGGAGTCCGTCACCAGCACCGCGACCTCGACCAGGGCGTCCTGGTCGAGGTCGAGGCCGGTCATCTCACAGTCGATCCATACCAAACGGTCATTCACACAACTCACCCTACGGCGCGATCACGCGCCGCGGGGACCGGTGGAGCCGAGCGGGGTGCCTCGGCCTGGTGCTCCTCCGGTCCGTCGTGCGCGCCGTGGCCGTCCGGGTGCTCGCCCTCCCGGCCGGTCAGGACCGTGTGGCCGTCCCGTCCGGTCCGGACCTCGCGCGGCGCCCGGGCGCCCTCGGGCGCGGGCCGGCCGGCCTGGCCGCGGACCTGCGGAGCCCGGGCCTGGCGGCCGCGGAGCTCGCCCGGGCCGGAGCCCGGCTGCCCGGCCGGGGCCGGCATCCGTCCGGTGGCCGCGCCGTGGCCGCGCCCGGCCGAACCGGGGTCGTCCGCGGGCCGCTCGGCCGCGCTCCGGTGCCCCTGGCCCTGACCGCGCACCCCCGGCTGGGGGAGGCCGTCCTCCGCCGCCGCGTGCTCGGCGGTGCGCGGCGGACGACCGGTCCCCGACCCGGCCTGCGGCGGAACCACCGGCGGCCGCAGCGGACCGCGCCCAGCCGCACCCTGCTGCCCGGGGTGCGACTGCTGCGAGGCCTGCTGGTGCGGGTACGGCTGACCGCCGCGGGCGTGGAAGGCCTGGCCGGTCGGCGTCCCGACCTGGCCCGGACCGAACCCGCCGGGCTGGCCGTGGCCGCCCGGCTGCCCGTGCTGACCGTGCGGCACCGGCTGCCCGTGCGAGCCGACCGGGAGCGGCGCGCCCGGACCGGCCGGGAACGGCTGCCCCGACGGCATGCCGTGGGCCCCGCCGAACAGCGGACCGCCCGCCGGGACGACCGCGCCCGCCGGGTGCGGGATCGCTCCGGACAGCCGCAGGTCGCCGAGCGCACCGGCCGGCGCGGTCGGCTGCTGACCGGGACGGCGGGCCCGGTAGCTGGTCCGGTACGCGGCCGGGGAGACCCCGAGCTGGCGGCGGAAGTGCCCGCGCAGCGCCACCGGCGAACGGAACCCGCACCGGCGCGCGACGTCGTCCACCGACAGTTCCGAGGTCTCCAGCAGCCGCTGCGCCTGGAGCACCCGCTGGGTGATCAGCCACTGCAACGGCGCGCTGCCGGTGAGCGTGCGGAACCGCCGGTCGAAGGTGCGCCGGCTCATGTACGCGCGAGCCGCCAGCACCTCGACGTCGAACTGCTGGTTGAGGTTCTCCAGCGCCCAGGTGACCACCTCGGCCAGCGGGTCGTTGCCGATCTCTTCAGGTAAAGACTGATCGATGTACTGGGCCTGTCCTCCGCCGCCGCGGCGGCTCGGCACCACCAGGCGGCGGGCCAGCGCGTTGGCCGCCTCGGCGCCGTGGTCGCTGCGCACCACGTGCAGGCACAGGTCGATGCCGGCGGCGGTGCCGGCCGAGGTGAGCACGTCGCCGTCGTCGACGAACAGCTCGCGCGGATCGACGTGGACCCGCGGGTAGCGCTTGGCCAGCGTCGGCGCGTACATCCAGTGGGTGGTCGCCGGGCGGCCGTCGAGCAGGCCGGCGGCGGCCAGTACGAAGGCGCCGGTGCAGAGCCCGATGATCCGGGCGCCCTCGTGGTGGGCCTTGCGCAGGGCGGTGATCGCCTCGACCGGCGGGGGCTGGGAGATCGAGCGCCAGGCCGGTACGACGATCGTGCCGGCCCGGGCGAGCGCCTCCAGGCCGTACGGCGCGGAGAGGGTCAGTCCGCCGGTGGTGGCCAGCGGGCCCTCCTCACCGGCGCAGACCAGCAGGCGGTAGCGGGGCACCCCGGCGTCCTGGCGGTCCACGCCGAAGACGGAGAGCGGGATGGAGCTCTCGAAGATCGGGGCGCCGCCGAAGATCAGCACCGCGACGGTCTCCCGGCGGCGCCGGCCGGACAGCTTGCGCGGGGCGGAGGCCGTCACCGGGGTCGGGGAGCCGTTCGCGCCGGGCCCGCCGTGGCCCAGCGGGCCGTGGCCGGAGCCGAGCGCGAGGCCGCCGAGCGGACCGCCGCCCGGCCCGGCGGCGACGGTGCCGCCGCCGTTCGGGCCCGGGGCGCCGCCGCCGTAGCCGGGGTGGCCGGAATGACCGGGGTGACCGAGCTGGCCGCCGTAGCCCGGGTGGCCGGAATGGCCGGGGTGGGCGGGATGTCCCGGGTGGCTGGAATGGCCCGGGTGCTCGCCGCCGTAGGTCTGGCCGGGACTGACGGGTCCTCGGCTGACGGGTTGTCCGCCGAAGGCCGGCTGGCCCCCGTAGGCGGGCTGTCCTCCGTAGGATGCCGCCGCGCCGTGGTCCGCCGTGGCCGGCGCCGCGCCGGGGCCGATGCCGGTGCCCGCCCCAGGGGAAGGCACCGCGGAGTACGAGGAGTGCGAGGCGGCGCCCGGGGTGCCGGAGGTGCGGGTGGTGGCGATCGCGGCGGTGCCAGTGCTTCTCGCGGACCGACCCGAGCTGCCGGCCGCCGCCTGGCCGCTGTCAGGACCCGCGTCGCTCCTGCTCACCCTGCTCAAGGCGCTCAAGCCCCCTCGGTGGTGTGGTGTGGGTGGTGCGGCACTGCTGGCCAAGATCGAAATCTATCGGGTGGACCATTGCCGTTGTGACAAGTTCACCATCCGACGCTATGTCGACATGGCAATTTGGCGTGATGCATTCGATCACGAAGCGTGGCACCCGTCGACCTTTCTGGGAAGAGGGCCGGGGCAACGGTGGCTGGTTGTCGCGGGACGGTTCCTGGGGCGTCCGGCTCCGGTGCGCCCGGCCGGCTGGTCTGGGCTGCGGATTTGCCCAAGCGGGAGGGATCGGCGCGAAATTGACCGAAAATCGGCGGTGCACGAGGGGGCGCACGGGGAGAAGTCGTGCGCCTCCCAGGCTTCATCCGGCCAAGCCTGGGACGGCGGAACCGGGAACCGGAGCACCGGGTTACGGTCCTGCCGTGAACACCAACAGCCGGCTCGAACGGGCCAACGACAACGCCGCCGCCTTCTGGCTCGCCCAAGCCCGCGTCCACGGCTGGCAGTCCCGCACCCGCCCGGGGCTGACCGCGGTCCGGTGCGCCCGGACCCCGGACGACGCGCACCGCATCGTGGTGACCCGCCCCTACGACGAACCGGCCGTTGTGGAGCAGGAGTTGGCGGAGCTGATGGCCGATTGGTCGACCATACGCTGCACCGTGGAGGACCCGTACGACGGGCTCGACCTCACCGGCCTCGGCGCCACCCGGATGCCGCTCATGCCGGTGATGGTCCGGGACCCGGGGCCGGTCGAGGGCGCGACCACCGACCTGCCCGTGGTCTCGGAGGCGCACGGGGGCGGCGTCCTGACGGTCGATGAGGCGCGGGACGGCGACAGCTTCGCCCTGGTCGAGCGGACGATCGTGGAGGGCTTCCCGCTGCCCGCCCGACAGCCCTGGGTCCGGGGCGAGGCCCTCCCGGAGCGACTGCTGGACGTACCCGGCTGGCGGGGCTGGCTCGGCCGCGTCGACGGCGCGGTGGCGAGCACCTGCCTCACCTATGACGACGGCCAGGCAACCGGCGTGTACTGGGTCGCCACCCTGCCCGACCGGCGCGGCCGGGGCGCGGCCCGCGCCGTCCTCCGGACCGCCCTGGCCCACGCGCACCCGGACCGCCCGGCCACCCTGGTCGCCACCGCGCTCGGCGAACCGCTCTACCGCAAGCTCGGGTTCGTCGAGCAGGCCCGCACCTGCTGGTGGACCCGTACGGCGGTGGCGGCGACGGCGTAGCCGGGGCGGCGGGTGGAGTCGGTGGAGCGGGCGAACGGCTGACGGCGGCGCGGGGGCGGGCAGGGGGGCGGCAGGGGCGGCGGGGGAGCGGGGTCGGAGCGGGGCAGGGAAGTAGGGGGCGGGGAAGCGGAGGGGGCTCGGGCGGGGTGTGGCCGAGGCCTTACCGGGCGGCCGCCACGGCGGTCGCGGACGACGCCGCGGGCGAGACCGCAGGGGGCACGGCGGCGAAGGCGGTCCGGGCGGGGACGGCGCCGTCGGGCCCGCTGCCGAGGGGCTTCGGACGGACGGCTCCGGCCGTGACGGTGGCCGCGGCGCCGGCCGCGGTCGGTGCGGGGCGGAGGCCGTCCGCGGCCGGACCCGGTCTGCTCCCCGCCCTGGTCCCGGAGCCCGGGCCGGTCTCCGGACGGGCCTCGGCGATCAGGGCAAACCCGCCGGATCGGTTTCGGACACCCGGCCCACCTGCGGCGGTGGCCTGGCCGGCGGTCCCGGCGGTCGCGGGAACGGATGCACTCGGGCCGTCCACGGCGGCCACCGCGGGACGTGCGCCGGACCGTGCGCCGACCAGCGCCGTCGCGTGAACCGGTGCTCCCGCCGCGGCCTTCCGGAGCGGCCCGCCGGAGCGGACGTCTGGCCGCGGCGAGGGCGCGTTCCGCGCGGCGAGGACCTGGCCGACGGCCTCCGGCAGACCGGCCGCCTTCAGCGTCGGCCGATAGCCGCTCTCCGCCCACGGTCGGCCGTGGTGCAGCCAGACGCTGCGCAGTCCGGTGAGTTCGGCACCGGCGATGTCGGCGGGCGCGTGGTCCCCGATCATCCAGGTGTGCTCGGCCCAGTCCCCGGTGGGGGCGATGCCGCACCGCTGGGCCGCCATCTCGAAGATCAGCGGGTCCGGTTTGACGCAGTCGGCCTCCTCGGAGATGACCCAGCCGTCGACCAGGGGGCCGAGCCCGGTCCGCCGGATCTTCTCCAACTGCGGCCGGGTGCCGCCGTTGCTGACGATCCCCAGCGTCCACCCGGCGGCCCGGGCGACCCGGAGCGCCTCGATGTGCCGGGGCGGGCAGTGGATGTGGGAGTTGATGCCGCGTCGGTAGTGGGCGGTCAGGAAGTCGGCGGAGACGTCCAGCCCGTAGCGCCGCCGGACCGCCGACAGTACGGTGCTGCGCGGTACGTAGCCGCCGCCGTCGAGGGTGACGAACCAGTCGAGGTCGACCGGCGGGAGGTCGTGCTCGGACAGGAAGTCCTGCGCCCAGGCCCGGTAGGCGGCGTCCCGGGGCAGCAGGGTGTTGTCGAGGTCGAACAGGAGCAGGGGCATGCCGAGCATGGTGCCAGCGGCCGCGCCTATGCATATGGCAAATGCCAGACGGCGTCGCGAAGCCGTACGCGTTGGCTGAAACGGCCTCCGCACCCCCGTGGCGGGCGGTGAGGCGCAGGCTCACCGGGACTGTCGGGGCAGGTCGGACGTCACGGTTCGCGACGCGCCGCAACGGATCGTCGCCGATCCATGACAGTCCGGTCACGGTGTCCCGTGGGGCTGTTGCGCCGCCCGGTCCGCTCAGTCAAGCTCCAGGGAACCTCCTTTCCGGAGGGGGCGCGATCGCCTGTGGGCGGGGCGCACAGCCTCGGCGGGCGCATCCCCCTTTCGCGGGAAGAACGTCGCTCCGGGGCTTCCTCGCTGGGCGGGGCCCCAAGCCCGTCGTACTCTGAAAGGAACAGGTCACATACGGTGCTGCGCGGCGCAGACCGACGTCATCCCGTGGGCGGGCCTGCTGCCCGGGCAGCGTTGTCCTCCTCTCCTGTCGGCCCCTCTCCATCGAAGAGCCGTGAGCCATGGCTGGTTTTGAGCCTCCCCGACCGGTTGAACCGGACACGTCCCGCAGCGTGGACCCGGCCCGCGGGCCTGCCGCCGATCGTTCCGACGGCCGCGCCGAGCTGTGCGCCGACCAGCGCGGCGAGGACGGCCGTGACCACCACAGTGACCGCCTCGGCGACGACCACGACGATCACGACGACCAGGACGGCAGTCACGGTAGTTACGGCAGCCACGGCGACGAACGCGACGGAGGCCGCGGGGACGACAGTGCGGGCGGGTCTGTCGACGGGCCTGCCGACACTGCCGGCGAACGAGCCGACGCGCGCGCCGAGGCCTCGGGCCGCATCCCTGGCGGACGGACGGGCCACGAGCGGGTCGACGACGACGGCGGCGTCGCCGACGACGCGGAGGGGTTCGAGGCGGCCGGAGCGGCCCGCGCGGCCCGGCCGGCGGCCGACGTGCCACAGCCCGCGGAGCCAGGGGAGCCCGGCCCCGGGCGCGACGGCCCGCTGGGCTTCGCGCGCGCTCTGCGCGGCCTCGCCCGCCGGGGCAGCCTCGCCCGCCGTGACCGCCCGGGGCCCCGCCAGCGGCGTGGCGAGCCTCCGGCCGACCCCGCCGGGGTTCCGGTGACGGGCCGCCTGGGCCCGGGTGCCGAGTACCCGGAGGCGGCTTCCGGCGCGGCCGGCCCGCTGGGCGGGCCCACCGAGCCGTCCGGGCAGGACACCCCGGCGCCGTCCCTCGACCCGGTGTTCCAGCACGGTGTGGTGGTCGGCTTCGACGGCTCGCTGTCGAGCGAGCGCGCCCTCGCCTACGCCGTCGGCATGGCGCGCCGCTCGCAGTGCGGCCTGGTGATCGTGCACGTCGCCAACCGCCTGCCCGCCACGGTCTGGGCGGGCTGCGAGCCGCCCGTCTTCGTCGACCTCCCCGACCACCGGACCGAGGTCCTCGGCCTGGAGCTCGCCTGCGCGGACTTCCTCACCGGGGTGCCGTGGATCCTGGTCGAGCGCGGAGGGGACATCTGCCACGAGATCGAGGAGGTCGGCCGTGAGTACGCCGCCGACGCGATCGTCGTCGGCACGACGCACGGCCTTCTCGGCAAGATCTTCGGCTCGGTCTCCGGACGGCTGGCGCGGCGGGCCAACCGCCCGGTGATCGTGATCCCCTGAGGCCCTGTTCCGGCGGCTTCTACCCAAGCCGCCCCGACACCACCTCCAACGGGTACGACAGACGCCCTCCCCAGAAGCCACCATCGCCCTGGCGAACCCCAAAACACGTCCCGGAGCGGGTGGTTGTACGGTG
>NZ_JBHVEU010000427.1:0-7684 GCF_042802075.1 Kitasatospora sp. NPDC057518 | reverse complement strand
GCATCCGTTCCACCCGGCACGGACACCCGCTCCACCCACGCCGCGGCGAGCGCTCACGCACGACGCACCCCGAGCATCGGCGCGCCGCCCCTCCGTCGTACATCACCGCTCTTGTAGAGAACTGCTCTCGAACAGATGCGGGTCGACACCCGCCCGCCGCTCCCGCCACAGCGTCCGGAACGCCGGCAGGTCAGCGGGCGGGTTGCCGCCCTGGGCCCTGGTCCGATGATCGATCCCGCGCAACCCCCAAGTCAATCCACCGATTTACTGGGACCCCTCCAAGCGATACCTTGGGTCTCCGTGACCATTGACGACCTCCGCGTCTTCGCCGCGGTCTGCCGGGCCGGCTCGCTCAGCGCCGTCGCCCGCGAGCTGAACTGCACCCAGTCCGCCGTCAGCCAGCACGTGAAGCGGCTCGAACGGGAGGTCGGCCTCGCCCTGATCGAGCGCCACCCGCGCGGAGTCGTCCCCACCACGGCGGGCAGCCTGCTGCGCACGGCGGTCGCCACCGGCCTCGGCGGCATCGACCACGCGCTGCACCGGATCGCCGAACTCTCGCGCGGCGAGGGCGGATCCGTCCGGATCACCACCGGGGCCACCAGCATCCGGCACTTCATGTCCGCGGCCGTGGTGGACTTCCGGCGGCGCTTCCCCCGGGTCAGCCTGGAGTTCCAGACCGAGGTCTCCAGCCGCAGCTGCCTGGAGTCGCTCAACGCCGGCCGAGTCGACCTCGCCTGGATCACCCTCGGCGCCCCGGCCCGGGGCATCGACCAGCAACCGGTGGTCGACCTGCCCTGGGTGCTCGCCGTCACGGCGGGCGACCCGCTCGCCGCCCGGGCCAGGATCTCCCCCGCCGACCTCCAGGACGCCCGGCTGATCGGACTCCCGCAGAACTCCGTATCCCGCTCCCAGGTCGAGTCCTGGCTGGGGAAGTCGGGCATCCGGCCGGTCTTCGACACCAGCGTCGCGGACTGGGACACCGCGATCCTGCTCGCCGAACTCGGCCTCGGCCACGCCGTCGTCCCGGCCCTCCCCCAGTGGCAGGGCCCCGGCCACCCCGGCCTGCGGCTGCTCCCGCTGCCCGACCTGCCCGCCCTCACCGCCGGGTGGGCCGTCCGGGACTGGGAGAACCTCGGCCCGCTCGCCCGCGCCTTCGCCGACACCGTCGCCGCCCACTGCGGCCGCGAAGCCCCGCCGGCCGTCGATCCGGAGACAGCCTGACCCCGTCGTGCCCCGCCCCCGCCCGTTACCCGGAGCTCGCCGTCCGCAGCGGGGCGAAGTCCTCCGGCAGGACGTCCAGCAGGCCGCGCGCCCGGCCCCCGCCCGCACGGCGAGCGCCACCTCACAGCGCAACTGCCTTGGCAGCTCCGGCCAGTGGAGCAGACCGTGCCACCGCCCCGCACCCCGACCGTCACCGACCATAGAAGGCGTGACCGCGCCCGATCTCCTCGAAACCCCGGCGGCCGTACCACTCACGCGGCCAGTCCACCGCGTCCGCGAGCAGGAACAGCTGCGGGACACCGGCCTCGGCCGCCAGCGCCAGGCCGGTCGCCAGCAGGGTGTCGCCGTGCCCCGCACCGCGGTACCGCGAACCGGTCACCAGGTCCTCCAACTGGCCCAGCCCGACGGCCGGTTCGAGATAGAGGTCGCTCCAGGCCGCGACCTCGCCGACCGGCGTCCGAGCGGCCAGGAAGTGCACCCGCTCGGCACCGCGCAGCCGGGCGGAACGGCGGTCGGTGAGCTGCCGGGCGAGCTCCTCGTCCTCGATCCACTCCCGCTGTTGGCGCAGCACCGCCGCCCGCACCTCGGCCAACTCGACGGGGATCGCGGCCGGTTCGGGCCGCTGGCAGCCGAGCGTCGACCGGGCCAGGACCACCACGCTCTCCCGCTCCCATCCCGCCGCCGCCAGCACCGGGGCGGCGCGCTCGCCCGACTCCGGGTCCAGCACCGTGACGCGGTACCGGTGGCGGCGCCCCAACCACCGGGCGGCCAGCTCGGGCAGCACCGCCGGGTCGGTTCCCGGGCCCTCGACGATCAGCTGGTTGTGCTCCTCCGATTGGCCGAACGCCGCGTCCCGGACGGCGAACACCCCGGGGAACTCCGGCAGTTCGACGGTCTCAGCCGCCTGGCGGCGGGCGAAGGCGGCGCGGAAGGCGGTCACACGGGCGAGTAGATCCGACATCCCGCCATGATCAGCCCCCGGTCGCCCGCCGACAACAACTTTCCGGTACCGCCTCAGGATTCCGCACCGGAGGACGAGCTGCCACCGGAGGACGAGCGGTCCAGGAAGCGCCGGATCCCGTCCCGTACACCGTCCGTCGGCACGGTCGCCGCGAAGGCCGCCGCCTCCACCGCGAGCCCCTCGTCGATCGGCAGGTTGATGCCCCGGGTCACCGCCCGCAGGCAGGCGGCCACGGCGGTCGGCGCGTGCCGGATGATCCGCTCGGCCAGATCCCTTGCGGTGTCCAGCAGTTCGTCCGCCGGGACGACCGAGTTGACCAGGCCGATCTCGGCGGCGCGGGCGGCCGGGACAGGGTCACCGGTGAGGATCATCTCCAGGCCGCGCTTGCGGCCCACGTGCCGGGGCAGCCGCTGCGAGCCGCCGAAGGGCGGCGGGAAGCCGAGCGAGATCTCGGGCTTCGCGAAGGTCGCGTGCTCGGCCGCGACGGCCAGCGGGGCGGCCTCGGTGATCTCGCAACCACCGCCGAAGGCAAGGCCGTTGACGGCCACGATGACTGGCTTGGGGAACTCCTCGATCCGCCGGGTGAGGGTGTGCCCGCGCCGGACGAACTCGCGCAGCGCCCGCTCGGGCCCGCCGGCGATGCTGGCCGCCAGCGACGGGATGTCGGCACCCGCGCTGAACGCCCGCCCACCGGCGCCGGTGAGGATCACGGCGCGGACGGTGTCGTCGGCGTCGATCCGGTCGAGCTCGGCGAGCAGCGCGTCGATCGTCGGGTAGTCGAGGGCGTTGAGCTTCTTCTCCCGGTCGATGGTGAGGGTGACGACGTGCCGGTCCCGCTCGCTGCGGATGGTCATGGGCGCGTGCTCCGTTCCTGGCCTCGCTGCTGGATGTGACGAGGCTAGGAACACCGGCCCAGGACAATCCACTTATTGTCCTGGATACACTCCGGTACGCACCCGTCCACGCCTGTGCACGCCCGTGCCCGGACCGTCCACTCCCCGGAAGGGCAGGTGACCCGTGCGACCGCCCTCCTACAAGGCCATCGTCGACGAGTACGCGACCGCCATCCGCTCCGGCGCGCTCCCGGCCGGCACCCGGCTGCCGACCCACCGCACCCTCGCCCGCGAGCGGCGGATCGCCCTCGCCACCGCCACCCGGGTGTACGCCGAACTCGCCGCCGCCGGGCTGGTGGTGGGCGAGCAGGGCCGCGGCACCTTCGTCCGGCTGCGCTCCGGCTACGACGGCCTCGAACCCTCCCGCGCGCTCCCGGTGCCCCGGGTGGCCGACCTCTCCTTCAACCAGCCGCTCTCCCCCGGGCAGGGCGACCAGCTGCGGCAGGCCCTGCGCGCGCTCGCCTCCTCGGGCGACGCCGAGGCCCTGCTGCGCCAGCACCCGCCGGGCGGCCACCGGCACGACCGGGCCGCGGTAGCCACCCACCTGCTGGACCGCGGAATCGACACCGCGCCCGAGAACGTCCTGCTCACCAGCGGGGCGCAACAGGCCCTGGACTGCGTCCTGCGCACGCTCACCCGCCCCGGGGACGTCCTCGCCGTGGACGCGCTCGGCTACCCGGGCATCAAACTGCTCGCCGCCGCCCACGGACTGGACCTTGCGCCCGTCCCGGTCACCGCCGACGGCCCGGACCTCGACGCACTCGACCGGCTCTGCCGCACCCGGCCGGTACGGGCGGTGTACACCCAGCCGACCGTCCACAACCCGCTCGGCTGGGTGCTCGCCCCGGCACAGCGCGAACGCCTCGTCCGGCTCGCCGCCGACCACGGCCTCACCCTCATCGAGGACGGCACCTACGCCTTCCTGGAGGCCGCCCCGCCCCCGCCCCTGCACGCCCTCGCCCCCGAGCGCACCTGCTACCTGGCCGGCCTCTCCAAGAGCGTGGCCCCGGGCCTGCGGTTCGGCTTCGCCGTCCTGCCCGACCACCTGCTCCGGGCCGCCACCACCAGCCTACGCGCGGCGGCCTGGGGCGCCCCCGGCCTGATCACCGCCCTCGCCACCGGCTGGCTCACCGACGGCACGGTCGCCCGGCTGGAACAGGAACGCCGCACCGACGCCGCCGCCCGCCAGTCCATCGCCCGCACGGCGCTGACTGGCCTGACCACCACCGCCCACCCCACCTCCTACATCCTCTGGCTCACCCTCGAACCCCACCAGCGCCCCGACCACGCAGCCGCCGCCCTGGCCGCCGAAGGCATCCTGATCTCCACCGCCGACGCCTTCGCCACCACCCCCCACCACCCCAACGCCCTCCGCCTCGCCCTCGCCACACCCCCACTCCCCACCCTCCCCACCGTCCTCACCCACCTCCGCACCACCCTCGAAGCCATCGCCCCCTGACCCCCCCCCACCACCAAAAGCCGACGGCCCCGACTTCCCACTCCGCCACCACAACCCGGCCGTACCGAGCGCCGACAGCACATCAGGCCCCACCCGACCCGCTCTCACCACAACCGCACCAGAAGTCGACTGAGCCGACTTCCGACGCCACCCCCGCCCACAAGGACCCGCCCCACCGCCACCTGACAAGCCCCACTTGGTCCCCCACGCCCGCGCGTACGTCTACGGGCCCGACTTCCCACTCCACCTGCCAACCCGCCACGAACTCGAACCCACCCAGACCTGCGCCAGAAGTCGACGGGTCCGACTTCCTACTCCGCCATGCCGCCACAGCTGCACAGACCGGAAACATGGCATTCGATGGCAGGGGCACACTCACCGGCCACACCAGCACTCGGCCCCGGCGACTTCCGACGCCAGCACCTGCACCGGGCCGAGGCGCTAACGCCCCAACGGCCACCCGTCAGAAGTCGGCCTGGTCGACTTCCTACTCCGCCACAACGGGCCGTCGTCCGACCATGGCGAGCGCCAGAACAGCAGACCACGACAAAGCAGCCGCCGGAACGCTGCACCACACCCCTTGCCGACGCCAGAAGTCGACCAAGCCGACTTCCCACGCCACGACCCGCCACCGCCCCCCACGCCCACGCCAAATGCCATTGGGCCTGAACCCGCCCAGGGCCCGCGCCAAAAGTCGACGGGTCCGATTTCCCACGCCACCTACCGGCCCGCCACAAACCCGAACCCGCCCAGGGCGGCACCAGAAGTCGACGGGCCCGACTTCCTGCTCCACCAACACCGGCCATGCCGCCACAGCTACTCAGACCGGAAGCACGGCATTCGGTGGCCGGGGCACACTCGCCGGTCACACCGGCACTCGGCCCGGGCGACTTCCGACGCCGGCACCGGGCCGAGGTGGTGATGTGCCAATGGCCACCCGCCAGAAATCGGCCCGGTCGACTTTCCACACCGCCAACCGCCCCCGGCCGCGCCCCGGGGACGGAGCGAACGCGAAGGCCGAGGGCGAGGGCAAGGCCGAAGGTGAGGACAGAAGCGGAGCAAGATGCGCGGACCGTCAGCACCAGAAGTCGGCCGGGCCGACTTTCCACGCCACCCCCCACCCCGGCCGCAGCCCAGGGACAGGGGCGAGCACCGGGGCCGGGCAAGCAACAGCCAGGCGCAGCGGGGTGCGCGGACTGCCGACACCAGAAGTCGGCGGGGCCGACTTCCTACTCCGCCGCAACGGGCCGTCGTCCGACCATGGCAAGCACCGGAGCAGCAGACCACGACGAAGCGGCCGTCAGAGCGGTGCACCACGCCCCTTGCCGACGCCAGAAGTCGACTGAGCCGACTTCCCATGCCACCACCCACCCCGGCCGCGCCCCAGGGACAGGGGCGAGCACCGGGGCCGGGCAAGCAACAGCCAGGGGCAGCGGGGTGCGCGGACTGCCGACGCCGGAAGTCGGCCAGGCCGACTTCCTACGCCTACTCCCCCTCCCCCGCTGCGCGGGCGAAGCGGGTGCTCCAGTCCGTGAGCAGGGTCCGGAGGGCGTCCGGGGCGAGTACCTGGAATTCGGCGCCCAGGGAGCCGAGGGCCATGGCGGGCCAGTCGAGCGAATCGGCGGTCATCCGTAGGCGGCAGCGGTGCGGGGTGACGGGTTCCACGGTGCCCCAGCGGCCGACGCGGGCGCGGACGAACTCCGCCGGTGCCTCGATCAGGGCCTCCACCTGGTGCGGTCGGGGCATTCTGTTGAGGCCCGCGCGGACGAATTCCGCCGCGTCGGCCGCCGGGAGGGTCCGGGGGGCGAAGCGGGCGCCGCTGCCGGTCGGGGCGGTGAGGCGGTCGAGGCGGAAGCTGCGCCAGTCGGCCCGGTCGAGGTCGTACGCGACGAGGTACCAGCGGCGGTTCAGGCAGACCAGCCGGTGCGGTTCGACGTGCCGGTCCGTACCGCGCCCGTCGGCGGCCGTGTACGAGAACCGCACCCGCTCGCCGTCCCGGCAGGCGAGTGCCACCACCGTCAGGACGTCCGGGTCGACGCCCGTGCCCGTCCGCGTCCCCCAGTCCACCGGGACGGTGACCGCGCGCAGCGCCTCGACCCGGCGGCGCAGCCGGGCCGGCATCACCTGGACCACCTTCGCCAGCACCCTCGCCGAGGCCTCGGCGACGCCCTCGACCGGGCTCTCGGCCGCTGCCTGGAGGCCGACCGCGAGGGCGACCGCCTCCTCGTCGTCGATCACCAGCGGCGGCAGCGCCGCGCCCGCCGCGAGCTGGTAGCCGCCGTCGACGCCGCGCTGCGCCTCGACGGGGTAGCCGAGTTCGCGCAGCCGGTCGATGTCGCGGCGCAGGGTGCGGACGGAGACGCCGAGCCGGTCGGCCAGTTCGTCGCCTGGCCAGTACCGGTGGGTCTGGAGCAGGGAGAGCAGTCGCAGCGTCCGCGTGCTGGTGTTCGCCATGCGTCGATTCTCCCTGGGATTCAGGACAGGAAGTGACCGCAATGGTCCGTAGCGTTGTTCTTGTCCGAGGGAGCAGGAACCCGTAGCAGGAACCCAGCGAAAGGCCATGACGATGACCACGACCACCACCCCCGCCGCCACGCAGAACCTCACCGGCGAGCGCGCCGACCTCCTGGCGGCCCTGGAGAAGCAGCGGCACTTCCTGCGCTTCACCACCCGCGACCTCACCGACGAACAGGTCGGCCTGCGGACGTGTGCGAGCGAGCTGTGCCTGGGCGGCCTGATCAAGCACGTGACCAGCGTCGAGCGGCTCTGGGCGGAGTTCATCGTGCAGGGCCCGGCCGCGATGCCCGACTTCACCGCCTGGACCGAGGAGGACTTCGCCCGCCGCGCGGACGAGTTCCGCATGCTGCCGGGCGAGACGCTGGCCGGTGTCCTCGCGGCGTACGCCGAGGTGGCCGTGCGCACCGACGAGCTGGTGGCCACCCTCCCCGACCTGGACGCCACCCAGCCGCTGCCGAAGGCCCCGTGGTTCGAGGCGGACGCCGAGTGGTCGGCCCGCCGGGTGCTGCTGCACATCGCCAACGAGACGGCCCAGCACGCCGGTCACGCCGACATCATCCGCGAGTCCCTGGACGGCGCGAAGAGCATGGGCTGAGCCCGGCCGGCGGGACGGCGGCGGGGCCCGTCGACAGC
>NZ_JBHVEU010000426.1:0-7725 GCF_042802075.1 Kitasatospora sp. NPDC057518 | reverse complement strand
GTCCCGCGGGCCACAGGCATGTCGGGCACCGACCGGCCCGGGCCGGCTACTCGGTCGGCTCCAGGCCGGCCCGGATCAGGCCGTAGGTGTACGCGTCCTCCAGCGCCAGCCAGGAGGCGGCGACCACGTTGTCGGCCACGCCCACCGTCGACCAGGTGACGGAGCCGTCGGTGGACTCGATCAGCACCCGGGTCTTGGAACCGGTACCGTGCTGGCCCTCCAGGATGCGGACCTTGTAGTCCACCAGCTCGAAGGTGGCCAGCGGCGGGTAGATGCCCTCCAGGGCCGCGCGCAGCGCCTGGTCCAGCGCGTTGACCGGGCCGTTGCCCTCGCCGGTGGCGATCCGGCGCTCGCCCTTGGCCCACAGCTTGACGGTGGCCTCGTTGCCCGTGAAGCCCTTCGGGCCCTGCTCGCTGATGGTCCGCCAGGACTCCAGGGTGTAGAAGCGGTCCCGGCTGCCGCGCACCTCGTCGCGCAGCAGCAGCTCGAAGGAGGCGTCGGCGGACTCGTAGGTGTAGCCGAGGTTCTCCTGCTCCTTCACCTTGGCCACCACCCGGCCGGCCAGGTCCCGGTCGCTGGAGAGGTCGTAGCCGAGCTCCTTGCCCTTGAGCTCGACGGAGGCCCGCCCGGCCATGTCGGAGACCAGCATCCGCATGGTGTTGCCGACCCGCTCGGGGTCGATGTGCTGGTACAGGTCCGGGTCGACCTTGATCGCGGAGGCGTGCAGGCCCGCCTTGTGGGCGAACGCCGAGAAGCCCACGTACGGCTGGTGGGTGGAGGGGGTCAGGTTGACCAGCTCGGCGATCGCGTGCGAGATCCGGGTCATCTCGGCCAGCCGGCCCGCGGGCAGCACCCGGCGGTCGTACTTGATCTCCAGCGCGCCGACCACCGGGAACAGGTTGGCGTTGCCGACCCGCTCGCCGTAGCCGTTGGCGGTGCACTGCACGTGGGTCGCGCCGGCGTCCACCGCGGCCAGGGTGTTGGCCACCGCGCAGCCGGTGTCGTCCTGGGCGTGGATGCCGAGCCGGGCCCCCGTCCTGGCCAGCACGTCGGCGACGATCTCCCGGACACCGCCCGGCAGCATCCCGCCGTTGGTGTCGCAGAGCACCACCACGTCCGCGCCGGCCTCGTGCGCGGTGCGGACCACCGACACGGCGTACTCGGGGTTCGCCCGGTAGCCGTCGAAGAAGTGCTCGCAGTCGATGAACACCCGCCGGCCCTGCGAGCGCAGGAACTCGACGCTGTCCCGGACCATCTCCAGGTTCTCGTCCAGGGTGGTGCGCAACGCGAGCTCCACGTGCCGGTCGTGCGCCTTGGCCACCAGGGTGATCACCGGGGCGCCGGAGGTGACCAGCGCGGCCAGCTGCGGGTCCTCGGACGCCTTGCCGCCGGCCCGGCGGGTGGCGCCGAAGGCGACCAGCCGGGCGTGCTCCAGCTCCAGCTCGACGGCGGCCCGGGCGAAGAACTCGGTGTCGCGCGGGTTCGCCCCGGGCCAGCCGCCCTCGATGAAACCGACCCCGAACTCGTCCAGGTGCCTGGCGATGGCCAGCTTGTCCGCCACCGTCAGGTTGATGCCCTCGCGCTGCGCTCCGTCGCGCAGCGTGGTGTCGAACACGTGGAAACTGTCGTCGGTACGGGTGACCTCGGTCATGACCCCTGGTTCTCCGTTTCGGGGAGGTTGGGTACTGCTCTGCCGGACGTTCTCGTCCCGGCTCCACTGTCCATGGTCCCGCGCGCGGTCCCGGTGTCCCCGGGCCCCTTGTGGGGGCCGTCGGCCGGTCCGGGAGAAACAAAAAGACCCCTCGCGGGTGCGAGAGGTCTGCGCGCGGGTCTGGACGCTAGTGGTCGCTCCGCATCGGGTCCAGCGGAAGCGGTCACTGCGGACCGGCGCGCCTGCTGCTAATAATCAGCGAAAGCGAGGACACGCTGGCAGTCTGGCACAGCTTCCGCGATCCGGCCCGCCCGTCTCGGGATGCGAAACGGGGCAGGCCGGCCGGGGTGCGGGATCAGACGATCCGGTGCAGCCAGTGGTGGGTGTCCGGGGTCTGGCCGCCCTGGATGGACAGCAGCGCCTTGCGGAGCTCCATGGTGACCGGGCCGGGCTCGCCGGCGCCGACGGTCCAGTCGGCGGCGGCGGACTTCACCGAGCCGACCGGGGTGATGACGGCGGCGGTGCCGCAGGCGAAGACCTCGGTGAGGGTGCCGTCGGCGTTGGCCTGCTGCCACTCGTCGGTGGAGATCCGGCGCTCCTCGACGGCGTAGCCGAGGTCCGAGGCCAGCTGGAGCAGCGAGTCGCGGGTGATGCCGGGCAGCAGGGCGCCGGACAGCTCCGGGGTGACGATCCTGGCGTCCTTGCCCTCGCCGAAGACGAAGTACAGGTTCATGCCGCCCATCTCCTCGACCCACCGGTGCTCGGCGGCGTCGAGCCAGACCACCTGGTCGCAGCCCTTCTCGGCGGCCTGGGCCTGGGCGACCAGCGAGGCCGCGTAGTTGCCCGCGCACTTGGCGGCGCCGGTGCCGCCGGGGGCGGCCCGGACGTACTCCTTGGACAGCCAGACCGAGACCGGCTTGATGCCGCCCTGGAAGTAGGCGCCGGCCGGCGAGGCGATGATCATGAAGAGGTAGGAGTTGGCCGGGCGGACGCCCAGGCCGACCTCGGTGGCGAACATGAACGGGCGCAGGTAGAGGCTCTGCTCCGGCTCGTTCGGCACCCAGTCCCGCTCCTGGCGGACCAGCAGCTCGACGGCCTCGACGAAGGCCTCCACCGGCAGCTCCGGCATCGCCAGGCGGCGGGCCGAGGCCTGGAAGCGGGCGGCGTTGGCCTCCGGGCGGAAGGTGGCGATGGAGCCGTCGGCCTGGCGGTAGGCCTTCAGGCCCTCGAAGATCGCCTGGCCGTAGTGGAGGGTCATGTTCGCCGGGTCGATCTCCAGCGGCGCGTACGGCACCAGCTGGGCGTCGTGCCAGCCCACGCCCTCGGTCCAGCGGATGGTGACCATGTGGTCGGTGAAGACCCGGCCGAACCCGGGGTTGGCCAGCCGGGCCTCGCGCTCCGCTGCGGGCAGCGGGTGGGCGGAGGGCTTGAGGTCGAACGTGATGGGCGCCTGGGTGGCCGTGCTCATGGCTGTTTCCTTCACCGTGGGGTTGGTCCGGGCCGCCACCGCCGCAGATACGTTTCGGCAAACTTCACCGGAATGGACGCACAACGGCACGGCCCACTGTCGATACTCGCATCCAGAGGGCCGTGCCGAACAGCTGCAAGCTGCGGTGATGTGCGGTCCGGCCCCGTCAGCCGGAACCGTGTGTTCGGATCCGGCCGGTCAGCCGGCTACTCGGGCGACGAGCGCGTCGCCGACCTGGGAGGTGCCGCGGGCGCCCGAGCGCTCGGCCAGGTCCGCCGCGACGGCGGCCTCGACCGCGGCGGCCTCGGCGGCGAAGCCGAGGTGCTCCAGCAGCATGGCGACCGACAGCACGGTGGCGGTCGGGTCGGCCTTGCCCTGGCCGGCGATGTCCGGCGCCGAGCCGTGCACCGGCTCGAACATGGACGGGAACTCGCCGCTCGGGTTGATGTTGCCGCTCGCGGCCAGGCCGATCCCGCCCGTGACGGCGGCGGCCAGGTCGGTCAGGATGTCGCCGAACAGGTTGTCGGTGACGATGACGTCGAACCGCTCCGGCTGGGTGACGAAGAAGATGGTCGCCGCGTCGACGTGCAGGTAGTCGGTGGTGACCTCGGGGAACTCCCGGCCGACCTCGGCGAAGATCCGCGTCCACAGGTGCCCGGCGTGCACCAGCACGTTGTTCTTGTGCACCAGGGTGAGCTTCTTGCGCGGCCGCGCCTGCGCCCGGCGGTAGGCGTCGCGCACCACGCGCTCGATGCCGTACGCGGTGTTCAGGCTGACCTCGGTGGCCACCTCCTGCGGCGTCCCGGTGCGCAGCGTGCCGCCGTTGCCGACGTACGGGCCCTCGGTGCCCTCGCGGACGACCACGAAGTCGATCTCCGGCTGGCCGGCCAGCGGGGACGACACCCCGGGGAAGAGCCGGCCCGGGCGCAGGTTGATGTGGTGGTCGAAGGCGAACCGCAGCTTGAGCAGCAGCCCCCGCTCCAGCACGCCCGACGGCACGCTCGGGTCGCCGATGGCGCCCAGCAGGATCGCGTCGTGCGACTTCAGCTCGGCCAGGACGTCGTCCGGCAGCGTCTCCCCGGTCCGGTGGTAGCGCCGGGCCCCGAGGTCGTACTCGGTGGTCTCCAGCTTCACGTCGGCGGGAAGCGCGGCACCCAGGACCTTGAGGCCTTCGGCCACCACTTCCTGGCCGATGCCGTCACCGGGGACTACTGCGAGACGAATGGTGCGAGACATGCTCGGACCCTACTCCGCCGTCCCAGGTACTGACACCTGCCGTCCACCATGCGGACGGTCAGGTCAGGTCGATCTCGATCTCGAACGGCTGATCGACCTTCAACTGCTTGTGGTAGATCCCGGTCGGAAAGTACCGCTTGGACGCCGGCTCAAGCTCGAACGTGTAGACCACAGGGCGGCCCTCATCACACTCAACGCGCCAGAAATGACGGATACCGGCGGCAGCGTACTTACGCGGCTTGATCTCACGGTCACGCTCGCGGGACTCCTCGGAAACCACCTCGACCGCCAGTAGGACGTGCTCGGCGGAAAAACCGGTCTGGCGATAGCCGGTGTCCGAGTCCTCGTGGACCACCAGCAGATCGGGCTCCGGCCGGTTCCGACGGTCGAGCGTGACCGTCATCTCCGGCCACACCTCCCATCCATCCGGGACCGCCGCTTCCAGTCCCCGCTCCAACAAGCGCTTCGCCCGGACATGGAACTTCGTCTGCGGACTCACGAAGATCAGGCTCCCGTCGATCAGCTCGGTGTGAGGCGGGAGATCAGGCAGCCGGTCGAGGTCCTCTGCGGTGTAGCCACCAGCAGGAGGCCGAATCCAGTCGGGGTACGGCGCGATGCTCATGGTTCCTCCCATACAGGCATCCTGGCGGCCCTCTCAGGCTACTCGGCGGAGCCGCTTAGGACTCCACTCCTTCGAGGGAGCGCGTGCGACGCGGGGGGCGCCTGGGGCGTGCTTAGGGCGTGTCTGACCATTGGCGCGCACCCGGCGGGAATTGTCAGACACGCCCTAGGGTGGCGGGGTCCGGCGAGGCGTGTGGAACGGGGTGCGGATGGGCGAGCGGCGGCGGGAGGTGCTGGTCTGCGCGGGTGCGGCGGGGCTGGCGATGGGCGGGTACGGCCTGGCGGCGGCGGTGCGCGGGCGGTGGCCGGCCGGGGCGGAGGCGGTCGCCGTGCCGTACCACGCCCACCTGTGGGACCTGCTGCACGGGCAGGCCGCCGGGGACCTGTTGTTCAACTGGAACAGCGGCTACGGGGCCCCGTTCCTGGCGGACTTCTTCGCCTACCTGATGAACCCCTTCTCCTGGCCCACCGCGCTCCTCCCCCGCGACCAGGGCCGGCTCGCCGTCCTCCTGGTCACCCTGGCCACCATCGGCCTGGGCACCGCCCTGATGGCCCGGCTGCTCGGCCGGCTGCACCCCGGCCCCCGGTGGCTGCGGGTGTTCGCCGCCGTCGGGTACGGGCTGTGCGCCTGGGTGCTGGACGTCGGCGGGGCCGCCCCGATGTGGCTCTGGGGCCTGGTCTCGCTGCCCCTGCTCGGCCTGGCCGCCGACTGGTGCCTGCGCGAGCGGCACTGGGTGGCCGGCGCGCTGTGCGTCGCGCTCGCCTGGACGGGCAACCTGTACACCGCCGCGCTGGCCACCCTCGCGGCCGGACTGCTGTTCGCCGTCCGGCTGTTCGCCGCCCCGCTCCCGTTGCGCCACCGGGTCCGGGCCGCCGGCCGGGCCGTCACCACGGCCACCGCCGGGGTGCTGCTCGCCTCCCCCGTGCTGTTCGTCGCGGTGCTGGCCACCGGCCGGGCCCAGCCGGAGTCCCCGGTCGAGCCGCTGGGCCCGTCCGGTGTCGCCGCCCACCTCTCCCGGCTGCTGCCCGCGGCCCACGGCGGGCAGCAGCTGCCGGACGTGGCGATCGGCGTCTTCGGGCTGCTGGTGGTGTGCGGGCTGCCGTTCAACCGGCGGGTGCGGGCTCGGGAGCGGGCCCTGTGGTGCGCGGCGCTGGTACTGGTGGCGGTCGGCTTCCTCTGGACCCCGACGGTGCTGGTCTGGCACGGCCTGGCGATCCCGGCCGGCGGGCCGTACCGGGTGGCCTTCGTGCTCAGCGGGCTGCTGGTGCTGGCGGGCTGGGTCTCGCTGGCGCACCGCCCGGACCGGCTCACCGTGCTGGGCGGCGCCGCCGTGGTGGCGGTGATCGCCGGCCTGGCGGCGGGCCGGCCCGCGGTGCGCCCGGCCACCTGGGTGCTGCTGGCCGTCGGCGGCGCCGTCCTGTCGGCCGCGCTGTGGCTGCTGGACCGCCGGCACTCCGACCGGCGGGCGACCGCCCTCGCCACCTGGGTGATCGGCGGGGCGGTGCTGGGCAACGCCGTCTGGTCCGGGTACGCGGCGCTCGGCGCGGTCCCTTCCTCCGGGGTCTCCCCGGCGGCCGTCCGGGCCGGGCACGCGGCCGTCCGGGCGGGCGCCGACTGGCCGCGCGGCCGCAGCGACCCCGGCCCGCACGCCTTCACCCCCAACGACCCGCTGCTGCTGAACGGCCAGGGCGGCGGCTACTTCAGCAGCTACCTGCCGACCGTCACCGCCCTGCTGCTGCACGACCTCGGCGCGGGCTGGACGGCCGGCGGACGGCAGACCGCGAGCGTCACCGACCCGGTCGGGCAGGCGCTGTTCGGCGTCCGCACCCACCTCGACGACGCCCCGCCGCCCGGCTTCACCCCGGTGCGGGCCGCCGCGCCGCCGCTGGTCACCGTGCTGCCGCCGGGCTCCCGGACGGAGACCTCCTCGGTCTGGTCCCGGCAGGAGTCGCTGCTCGGCAGCCAGGTGTACGACGCCCCGCTGCCCGTCCCGGCGGGCGGTCCGGCGCTGGCCCTGCACGGCACCAGCGGCTGGTCGGTGCCGGCCGGCGGGGAGGGCACGGTGTTCACGGCCGCCTGCACGCCGGGCGGGACGGCCTACTTCCACGGGGTCTGGTACCGGGGCACGGTCAGCGGCCTGGGCACCGACTACCGCAGCGACGGCGAGCAGCCCACCACCGCCGTGCCGATCCACCGGCTGGGGACCGTCCCGGCGGACGGGGTGGTCCGGGTGACGCTGCGGTCGGACGTGGTGAGCCAGGTGCCCGCCCGCCCGATCGGCTGTCTGCGGGCCGGTGCGCTGGAGGCCGCCGTCGCCCGGCTCACCGCGACCGGCGCCCCCCGGGTCGAGGCGGGCGGGCACACCCTCACCGCGACCCTCCCGGCGGGTTCCACCGGCACCGCGCTGCTCTCCGTGCCGGCCGCCGAGGGCTGGACCTGCGCGGTGGACGGCGGCCGACGTCTCACCCCCGTCCCGGTGCTCGGCATGATCGGCGTCCCGCTGGGCGACGGCGCCTCCCGCGTCGCCTGCGCCTTCCGCCCGCCCGGCCTCACCGAGGGGCTCATCGTCACCTCCGCCACCGCCGCCGTCCTCGCCCTGGTGGCGGTCTTCGCCCGGCTCTCCCGGCGCCCCACCCGCGTCCCGCGCCGCGACCGCCGCCGGGCGGCCCTGGGCGCCGACGCACAAGCCGGCACGGAAACCGGCCCACAAGCCGGCACATGACGGGGCGGCCCGCCGGAGTCCCGGTG
>NZ_JBHVEU010000425.1:0-7737 GCF_042802075.1 Kitasatospora sp. NPDC057518 | reverse complement strand
CCCGTCCCCCTCCGCCACCCCTTCCTCCCTTTCCGCGACCAAAGGCACCCCGTCCCCCGCCGCCCCGCCCGCACCCGGCGCCACGACCGTGACCGTCCCCCCGGTCGCCGGCCTGACCCGGGACGCCGCCACCCGGCTGCTCGACGCGGCCGGACTGCACTACGAGGTCCACGAACTCACCGACTGGAAGCTGCCCGCCGGCTCGGTCATCAACTCCGCGCCCCTGCCCGGGCACACCACGGCGACGGACACCCCCGTCCAGCTCTTCATCTCCAAGGGCCGCCCCGGAAGCTGACCGCCCGCGCCCGCGGTCCCGCCCGCGAGCGTCGCCCCTCGGCATGCCGAGAGGCCACACCGGCTTCCGCTGCTCTGCTACTTCGGGGGCAGCGGCAGGACGTGGCGGAGGGCTTCGAGGGCGTCGGGGTCGCCGTCGACGGTGAGGGTGGTCAGGGCGCCGCGGCCGTAGGTGAAGAGCACGAGCTCGGCGGGTTCGCCGGTGAGGCGGACGGTGGGGGAGCCGGCGGGGCCGACGGTGAGGGAGCGGCCGTCGGGGTGGACGAGCGCCAGCCGGATGGGGGAGCGGCGGCCGGCCTCCAGGCGGGCGATCATGGGGAGGCGCCGCCAGAGGGCCTCGGCGCGGCCGGGCGGGACCGGCTGCGGGGTCCAGTCGTCGGCCGCGCGCAGCACGTCCTCGGCGTGGACGAAGTACTCGACGGTGTTCGCCGCCTCGTCGGCGCCGGGCAGGGCGAACGGCGAGTAGACCGGAGGCCCGGCCCGGAACAGCCGCACCAGCTCCTCGTACGGCCGCTCGGCGTACCCGTCCTGCACCCGCCGCGTCCAGCCGGCCAGCGCCCCGACCCGGATCCCCGCCGCCGCATCGGGCCGCCGCTCCCGGACCACCAGATGCGCGGCCAGATCCCGGGTCGTCCACCCCTCACAGAGGGTGGGGGCGTCCGGCCCGGCAGCGGTGAGGAGTTGGGCGAGCCGGTGGCGTTCGGCGAGGGCGTGGTTCGACATGGTGGAAGCCTATGGGCTCATCTGCCCACCGGGCCCGGTCGGTTGCGGCGCAGCGCCGACCCGTTCGGATGCGGGCCCTCCGAACACCGCTTGGAGCAGGTCTCGCTGTGCTCCTGGTACCGCCGGCTCCGCCCGCGAGGACCCGGAACTTCTGCGCGAGGGCGGGCAGGACGGGCCCCCAGCTGCCGTGGTCGCCCCACGAGCCGTGCACCAGGACCAGCGGCTCGCCGTCCCCGCCCACCTCGTAGAAGAGCTCGACCCCGTTCACCGCGACCCGTGGCATGTCCGCCCTCCTCGCCCGCAGACGGCGGTCGCCGCCGCGGCCATTGAGGCACCCCGGGCCCGGCCCCGCAACCGCGACGGGCCCGACACCACGCGCACGGCCGCCCCGCGCGATTGGGGCGGATCAAAGCCCTGACGGGACGGAAGCCCGAACCGAGACCACGGAGCCGTCGGTCGGGCAGCCGGCCGACTCCTTCCGGGTAGTGGTCGGGAGGGTGTCGCCGGGGCCGACTGGGTTCTGTATCGGGTGGGTATCAGGGAGCGCTTGGTTGTCCATCGAATGGGCGCGCCGGTCCGTGCGAAGGGGCGGACAGGGTGCGGGAGTACGGCGGCCCCCCTCGGTGGTCGGGCCGATCGCACCTGGGATGACCTGGGGTTTCGCGTAGGAGAGGGGGTGTGGGAATGGCGTCGCAGGTCCTGCCGTGCGCCGGGGGCGTGTTCGGTGCCTGCCGTATGGTCCCCTTGTGGCTGCCGTCCCGTGGGCAGTCGGCTGGTCACCGGACCGTTCGAACAGGAGCCATCCGCCCGTGTCATTCTCCGCCCCGGCTGGGGCTTCCTCGCGCCCGGTCCGCGTGCTGCTGGTGGAGGACGACGATCTGATGCGCCGGTCCTTCACGGTCGCGCTGGAACGTTACGGCTACGAGATGGCGGCCGCCGCCGACGGTCTGAGCGGGCTGGAGATCTTCCGTGACGGGAGTTTCGACCTGCTGATCCTCGACGTGATGTTGCCTGGGCTGGACGGGATCGGCCTGTGCAGGAGAGTCCGGGAGACCAGCCTGGTACCCGTCCTGATGATGTCCGCCCGTGGCGACGGGCTCGACGTCGTCGCCGGCCTGGAGGCCGGGGCGGACGACTACGTGGTCAAGCCCGTGGACACCTACGTGCTGGTCGCACGCATCCGCTCGTTGCTGCGGCGGGCCACCTACACGCCGTCCGCCGCCTCTCAGCCCGAGCGCGTCACTGCCGGGGCGCCGCCCGCCGACGGGGAGGTGCTGGTGTTCGGGGACCTGCGCCTCGACACCGCCGGACTGGAGGTGGCCGTCGCCGGAGAACCGGTGGCGCTCACCCCGACCGAGCTGAAGCTGCTCCTGGAGTTCGCCGCACACCCGGGCGTGGTTCTGGAGCGGCACACCCTGCTGCGCAACGTCTGGGACTACGGCTGGGACGGCGACAGCCGGGTCGTGGACCTGTGCGTGCAGCGGCTGCGCAGGAAGCTGGGGCGGGAGCGGATCGAGACGGTCCGCGGCTTCGGCTACAAGTTCAGGCGCTGAGCCCGGTGCGCGGGTTCCGCCGGCCGCGGCCGGCCCGGGCGTCCCTGCGGTGGAAGATCGCCGCGCTGGCGGCGGCCACGGCCTGCCTGGTCGTGGCGGCGGTGGGCGTGCTCGTGCACCTGTGGACCGCCCGCGACATCCGGAGCCGGGCCGAGGCGCAGGCCTTCAACGCCGTGTACTCGGCCATGGACGTCTACCGACGCACCGGAACTCTGGCGGACGGAGCCGAACTCGACCCGGCCGAGCTGCCCGCCGAACTGCGCCACCCGGCCGACGACGCCCGGCACACGGTCTACGACGGGCGGGTCGACGGACCCCTCGGGCCGTCCGTCTGGGCCTCCCAGCGAACCGCCGGCCCCGGCAGCCCGGTCCTCGCCGTCCGGGTCAACACGGGCCCGCAACTCTACGGACTGCACCGGCTCGACCTGACCATGACCGTCGCGTCGCTGGTCGCGCTCGCGGCGGCCACGCCTCTGGCCGTCTACGGCGCCGGGCTGGTCGCCCGTCGGCTGCGGCAGGTCTCCGAAACCGCGGTCCGGATCTCCGCCGGTGACCTCGATGCCCGGACCGGGCCCACCGGGGGCAACGACGAGGTCGCCGACATCGCGGCCACCGTCGACCTCATGGCCGACAGCCTCGGCCGGCGGCTGCGCACCGAGCGCCAGTTCACCGCGGACGTGGCTCACGAGCTGCGCACACCCGTCGGCGGCCTGCTGGCCACCGTCGACCTGCTGCCGCCCGGCGAGACCGAGGACCTGCTCCGCGCCAGGGTGCGCGACCTGCGCGCCCTGGTCGAGGACCTCCTCGAGATCTCCCGCCTGGATGCCGGGGCCGAGCAGCCGGTCCGCGCCCGGGTTCCGCTCGGCGAGGTCGTCGCCGATGCCGTGGCGCGCACCGGCCTCGACGCCGAGGTCACCGTCGCCGCCGCGCACGGCCCGGCCGCCGCGCACGGCCCGGAGGACGCGCACCGCTCGGCCGCCGCGCACCGCTCGGAGGACGCCACGACCGTGGAGACCGACCCGCGCCGCCTGGAACGGATCGTCAGCAACCTCGTCGTCAACGCCCACCGCCACGGACGGGCCCCGGTGCGGGTCACCGTCGAGGGCCGCACCGTCGTGGTGCGCGACCACGGCCTCGGCTTCCCGGCGGACCTGCTGCTCCACGGCCCGCGTCGCTTCCACAGCGGCGCCGCCGAGCGCGGTTCGGGCCACGGCCTGGGCCTGACCATTGCCCTCGGACAGGCTCGGCTGCTCGGTGCCGAGCTTCACCTGGACAACGCCCCGGACGGTGGGGCCGTCGCCACTCTGCGCCTGCCGGCCTGACCGCCCGGCTCCGCGGAACCGCTACGAAGCGGAGCGGACGCCGATACACGCCGGCGCGGGTCCCGATACGTCGCCCGGACACCCTTCGAAGTGCACCGTCCGCACCGAAGAGGAGTCCCCGTGACCACCGTCCCCCTCACCCCGTACCCGCCGAACCCGGCCCCCGGGATCGCGGCCGCCACCACCGACCTGACGAAGGTCTACGGCAGCGGCGACACCCGGGTCGTGGCCCTGGACCGGGTCAGCATCGGCTTCCGGGAGAGCGAGTTCACCGCGATCATGGGCCCCTCCGGCTGCGGCAAGTCCACTCTGATGCACTGCGCCGCCGGGCTCGACACCCCCACCTCCGGCGGCGTCCGCATCGGCACCACCGAGCTGGGCTCCTTGCGCGACCGGCCGCTGACCCGGCTGCGCCGCGACCGGATCGGCTTCGTCTTCCAGGCGTTCAACCTGCTGCCGACGCTGACCGCGCTGGAGAACATCACGCTGCCGCTGAGCATCGCCGGCCGCCACCCCGACCGGCAGTGGCTGGACCGCGTGGTCTCCATGGTCGGCCTCTCCGGGCGCCTCGACCACCGGCCCGCGCAGCTGTCCGGCGGTCAGCAGCAGCGCGTCGCGGTCGCCCGCGCCCTCGCTTCGCGGCCCGCGATCGTCTTCGGCGACGAGCCCACCGGCAACCTCGACTCCCGCTCCGGCGCCGAGGTCCTCGGCTTCCTGCGCGACTCGGTGCGCGAACTCGGCCAGACCGTGGTCATGGTCACCCACGACCCCGTCGCCGCCGGCTACGCCGACCGCGTGGTGTTCCTCTCCGACGGACGGCTTGTCGACGAGATGACCCGCCCCACCCCGGACCGGGTCCTCGACGTCATGAAGCGCTTCGACACCCGCGCCCGCACCAGCTGACCCGCGCCCGCACATCCCCGTCCCTCCCACGCCCCGCCGCTCCCATGCCCCGTCCCTCCCACGCCCCCGGAAGCCGAACCCATGCTGAGAACAGCCGTGCGCAACGTCCTGGCGCACAAGGCCCGACTGGTCATGACCGTCCTCGCGGTCTGCCTGGGTGTCGCATTCGCCAGCGGCACCCTCGTCTTCGCGGACTCGGCCGCGGCCGCCTACCGCGCCGCCGCGTCGAGGAACTTCGCCGACATCGCGGTCACCGTCACCGCACGACAGGCCCCGGCCGGGGCCGCCGCGGACCAGCCGGACAGCGTCCTCGACGACGCGCTCGCCCGGCGACTGGCCGCAGTCCCCGGTGTCGCCGCCGTGCGGCCGTCCGTCGACGGCCGGGCCGCCCTGAACGCGGCGGACGGTACCCCGTTGCGGGTCAGGCCGGGCGCGAACCCGGCCGCCGCCTACGTACCCGGCCCCGACGGCGAGGACCGCCGCCACCCCCTCGCCGCAGGCCGTGCCCCGGCGGGCGGCGACGAGATCGCCGTGGACAGTGGCACCGCTGCCGCCGGGCACCTGCACGTCGGTGACTCGGTCACGCTGGCCACCGACGGCCCGGCCATGACCATGCGGCTCGTCGGCGTCGTCACCACCACGGACACCCGGGTGCTCGCGGGCGGCACCCTCGTCCTGTTCGACCGGGCGACCGCCCAGCGACTGTTCGCCACTTCGGGCCACTACACCGCGATCGACCTGTCCGCCGCGGCCGGCACCGGCCAGTCCGAACTCGCCCGGCGGGTCGCCACCGTGCTCCCGCCCGACAGGGCCGAGGTCACCACCGCCGCCGCCCGGGCCGCCCAGCAGGCGGTCTACGTCGGCACCCTGACGCGGGGCTACCAGAAGATGCCGACGGTCTTCGCCGGAATCGCGCTGTTCATCGGGTCCTTCCTGGTCATCAACACCTTCACCATGCTCGTCACCCGGCGCACCCGGGAGATCGCGTTGCTCCGGGCGATCGGAGCCTCACGCCGTCAGGTGGTCCGGTCCGTCCTCGTGGAGGCCGTCCTGGTCGGGCTCGCCGCCTCGGCGGCCGGGTTCGTCCTCGGCCTCGGCATCGCCGCCGTCCTGCCCGGCCTGCTGAGCACCGGCGGGGACCTGCTGCCCGACGGCCCGCTGGTCATCGGCCCGCGCCCCGTCCTGGCGGCGCTCGGCGTCGGGGTGGGGGTCACCGTGCTCGCCGCCTGGCTGCCTGCTCGCAAGGCCGCACGCGTCGCGCCCGTCGAGGCGTTGCGTACGGCGCAGCAGCCGCCCGCCGGCCGGTTCCGCGTCCGCGCCGTCGCGGGGCTCGCCCTCCTCGCCCTGGGCGTCGGCCTGCTCGTCCCGCTCACCGGCGCGAAGGACGCCTCGGAGGGGAACCTGCGCGGCGCGATGCTCGGCTGCGGCGTCCTCGTCCTCGCCCTGATCGTGCTGGCGCCGCTACTCGTGGTCCCGGCGATCCGGCTGATCGGCCGCCTGACCGGCCGTTCCGGGATCACCGGTCACCTCGCACAGCAGAACGCGCTGCGCGACCCGCGGCGCACCGCCGCCACCGCCGCCACCCTGCTGGTCAGCACCGCGCTGGTGACCGGCCTCGCCGTCATCGGCAACTCCACCGGGCAGGCGCTCGACCGTCAGGCCGCGGCCGGCCTCGGCGCCGAATACGTGATCAGCACCCGCACCACCACGACCGGCGTCGACCCGGCCGCCGTCCAGCGAGTCGCCCACACCGCCGGGGTGCGGGCCGCGAGCGCCGTCGCGGACTCCGTCCTGTTCATCGGCGGCCGGGTCCGTGACATCTCCGGCGTCGACCCCGACTCCGTGGACGACGTCATGAGGCTCGACTTCCTCAGCGGCTCCGCGAAGGACCTCGGACCCGGCCGGATCGCCGTCTCCAGCACCATCGCCCGGGAGAGCGGCCTGAGCACCGGCAGCCAGGTCGACGCCACCATCGGCCGGAGCCGGACCTTCGCCAAGTACACCGTCGTGGGCGTCTACCAGGACAATCCCACCGCCCACGACGCCCTCGGCGCCCGCGCCGAGGTGCAGCAGGACGGCTTCCTGCCGGACTCCGTCCAGCGGATCCTGGTCCGCACCGACCCCGGCTCGGTCTCCCCCGCCACCGAGGACCGGCTGCGTGCCGCCGTCGGCAACAACCCGCTGCTGAAGGTGCAGGACCGGCCCGCACTCGTCCGCGAGGCCGCGGGCACCATGGGCAACCTGCTGACCCTGATGTACGGGCTGCTCGCCATCGGCGTCGTGATCGCGGGGCTCGGCATCGTGAACACCCTGGCCATCTCGGTCGCCGAACGAACCCGCGAGATCGGTGTACTGCGCGCCATCGGCATGGACCGCGCGGGCGTCCGGCGGATGATCCGCCTGGAAGCGGTGACCGTCGCGGGCTTCGGCACCCTGCTCGGCCTGGCCGGCGGCCTGTTCGGCGCTTGGGCTGTCGGAGCGTTGGCCAACGGCGCGGTGAAGCAGTACTCCCTGGCGCCGCCCTGGGGGACCCTGCTCCTCGTCTGTCTGCTGTCCCTCGCGGTCGGCGCTCTCGCCGCCGCCGTACCGGCCCGCCGGGCAGCCGCCCTGAAGCCGCTCGAAGCCGTCGCGGAGGCGTGACCCCGGGCCCCGGCACGGCAATCGCGGAACGACGAAGGCCCCGGCCGGTGAACCGGTCGGGGCCTTCGTGAAGGCGGAGGATACGAGATTCGAACTCGTGAGGGGTTGCCCCCAACCTGGGGCCACCCGGCACCTCAGCTTCGAACCCCGCACCCGTGAACAGGTCGAAGCGATCACCGCCCGGTCCATCGACTCCGCGCGCGCACCCCGCGCACCGAGTACTGCCTCGCCGTCCGGGCGAGGCAGCGAGGCGCGGGAATCTTTTCCCTCGGGGATTCTTTGTTTCTTCCGACCCCTTCCCC
>NZ_JBHVEU010000424.1:0-7742 GCF_042802075.1 Kitasatospora sp. NPDC057518 | reverse complement strand
CCCTGGGGGCGCCGGAGCGGGCGGCGTACGAGGGGTTCGGGCCGGTCGTCGAGTGCGAGCCCGACGCGCCGGAGCCGGCGCTGGCCCTGCTGCGTCCCCACCGGCCCTGCGGCATCACCACGTTCAGCGAGCCGCTGGTCCCGCTGACCGCGCGGCTCGGCGACGGGCTGGGGCTGCTGTTCCACGAGGCCGAGACGGTCACCCTGCTCACCGACAAGCGGGCGCAGCGCGGACGGCTGGCGCGGGCCGGTGTGGACGCCGTCCGGTCGATCCCGGTGACGAGCCGGGAGGAGGCCTTGGCGGCGGTACGGGACCTGGCCGGTCCGGTGGTCGTCAAGCCGGTCCACAGCCACAGCAGCCGCGACACCCACCTGGTGGCGGACGCCGAGGGCTTCCCCGCGGACCTGACGCCCACCGCCGAGCGCCCGTTCGTGGTCGAGGAGTACCTGCGCGGCCGGGACGAGGGCGACTTCGGCGACTACGTGTCCGTGGAGTCGCTCGTCGCCGACGACGCGGTCCACACGCTCGGCGTCACCGGCAAGTTCCCGCTGCTCGACCCGTTCCGCGAGCAGGGCCAGTTCTTCCCCTCCCAGCTGTCCCCCGCCGAGAGCGACGAGGTGGCCCGGCTGGCCACCGAGGCGGCCCGCGCCCTCGGCATCCGGCGGGGCCTGGTGCACACCGAGATCAAGCTCACCGCGCGGGGCCCGCGGATCATCGAGGTCAACGGGCGGCTCGGCGCCTTCATCGCCGACCTGCACCGGCGGACCACCGGCCTGGACCTGCTGGAGCTGGGCATCGCGGTGGCCTGCGGACAGCCGGTCCAACCGTCGGCACCCGCCCCCGGGGACGTCGCCTTCCAGTACTGGAACCTGCCGCCGCTGGCCGGCGGCGCGCTCCGCCGGGTGGACGGGGTGCGGGAGGCCGAGCGGGAGCCGGGCCTCGTCGACTACGTCACCCGGGTGCCGGTGGGCAGCGAGCTCGAACCGAGCGTGATGACGATGCGGCTGGACTTCCTGCGCGGCGGCGCGGCGGACCACACGGCGATGCTCCGGGCCCTGGACCGCTGCCTGGCCCCGCTGCGGTTCACCTTCGGGCAGCCGGACGGCACGGCCCGTACCTGGCAGGCCTCCCGGGGCGGGCTGTGCTCGCCCGCGTAGCGGCGGCGGCCCGGGTCAGGCCGCCCGAGCGGACCGGTGCGCTGCTCTCGGCCACCCTCGTGCTGTCCGTCGGCAAGGGGGCCTTCCTCGCCACCGTGATGGTCTACCTGCTGCAGATCGTCGGGCTGACGCCGCTGCTCGCGACGGCCGGCCTGACGCTCTGGGGGGCGGCCTCGGCGGCGGTGGCGGTCCCGACCGGCCTGCTCGTCGACCGGGGCCGGGGCCGCGCCGTCGGCAGCGTCGCCGCCGTCTGCGCGGCGCTGCTGGTCCCGCTCTCGGCCCGGGTCCACACGCCGTGGGCCCTGCTGCTCGTGCTCTGCGTGGCCGGGGGCTTCGACAGCGCGGGCAACGTGGTCCGCCGCGCGATGCTGGCCGGCGCCGGAGGCGACAGCGTCAAGGCGCTCGCCTGGGCGCGCACCGTCACCAACATCGGGTTCGCCCTCGGCGCGCTGTGCTCCGTACGGCTGCTGGCCTCCCGTTCGCCGTTCGCCTACGAGACCGCCTACCTGCTGATCGGCGGCGGCTACCTCGTCATGGCGGCGTGCTTCGCCACCACCTCGCTCGGCGCCGGCCGGCGCGGCTCCCCCTCCGTCCGCGCACCGGGGGTGGTCGGCGCGCGGAGTCTGCGCACCGGCGGCGCACTGGCCGCGGCGACGGGGATCCTGACGGTCCACACGACGCTGCTCAGCACCGTGCTGCCGCTCTGGGTCACCCGGCACGCCTCGGTGCCGGTGTCCGTGCTGGGCTGGCTGGTGATGCTCAACTCGCTGATCGCCGTGGGCGGTCAGCTGGCCGTGAGCAGGCGCGCGGCGACGCGCGAGGGAGCGCTGCGCTGCTTCCGGAACTCCGCGGTGTGGACCGCGGGTTGCTGCCTGCTGCTCGGCCTGGTCCGGTTCGCGCCGACCGGCTGGCAGGTGGTCCTGCTCGTCGCGGCCACGATCGCGCTGACCGGCGGCGAACTGCTGGAGGCCGCGGGCGAGTGGGGCCTGTCCGCCGTGCTCGCGGCGGCCGACGAGCACGGCTTCTACCAGAGCGCCTGCGTCCTCGGCGAGACCACCCAGGGCGCGGCCGGCCCGCTGCTCGTCGCCGGCCTGGTCACCGCCGCGCCGGTCGCGGGCTGGATCGTCCTGGTGGCGGTACTCGGAGCCGGCCGGTACATCGCCGGGTTCACCACCCCGCCACCCCACAAAGCCATCGCCATCGACTCATGACACGTCTCAGGACACACGGAATCGGGAGCGGACGATGAAAGGCTCACCCAGCGTCAACCACCCGCGTTTTCGGGCCGTCACCAACTGGATCTTCCTGCGCGGTGCGGGCGGCGAGGGCCGCCCGCGGATCATCCCGCCGCGCACGGTCTTTCCCGAGGTACGCGCCCTGGAGGCCGTCTACCCCGCCGTCCGGGCGGAGGTGGACGCACTCCTGAGCCGCACGAGCATCCCGACCTACGGGACCTTCGACCCCGTGCGCGCGGCCCAGGTCTCGGAGGACTGGCGCCTCTACTACGCCTACATGTACGGCCGGCCCAACGAGCTGGCCAGGAAGGACTGCCCGGCGCTGCTCGACTTCGCGATGTCCACGCCCAACGTGGTCAACGCGTTCATCTCGATCCTGGACCCGGGCGTCGGCCTGCCGGCCCACCGGGACCCGTACGCCGGTGTGCTGCGCTACCACCTCGGCCTGCGGATCCCGAAGGACAACCCGCCGCGGATCAGGCTCGACCGCGACTACTACACCTGGCGGGAGGGCGAGGGAACGGTCCTGGACGTCTCGTTCGAGCACGAGGTGGAGAACCACAGCGACGAGCCCAGGGTCATCGTGATCGTCGACTTCCGCCGCCCGATGGGGCCGTTCGCCGATCTGCTCAACCGGTACTGCCTGCGCCTGAAGCAGAAGTGGGCCCCGCAGTTCGTCGAGGCCTCGAAGTACGACGTGATGCACAGCTGAGCGGCCGCGGTGCCGCGTGGGTGCGGGGCGTCGGCCTGGCCGGCGCCCCGCACCCGTGTGCCCCGGCGGGCGGGGTGCTCAGCCCGACGGGCGGTGCAGGGCGGCGAGGAAGGCCGCGCCCGAGGGGAGCAGCGGGGGCAGCGGGGCGGCGGCCGGGTGCCAGGGCGCCTCGTACTCCCAGCAGACCCAGGCGTCGGGCGGCAGCAGGCGCAGGCAGTCGGCGACCGGCAGGACGCCGGCGCCGAGCGGGAGCGGGGTGCGGTCGTGCGGGCCGGCGATGTCCTTGACCTGGACGTGGCCGAGGTACGGGGCGAGCGCCGCGTGGGTCCCGGCCGGGGTCTCGCCGGCCAGGTGGGTGTGCATCAGGTCCCACAGGACGCCGACGGCCGGGTGGGCGACCCGGGCCAGCAGCCCGGCCACCGCCCGGCCGCCCCGGTGGGAGTCGTGGGTCTCGACGAGCACCCGCACACCCAGCCGCCGGGCCTCCTCCGCGACCTCCGCGAGCCGCCGGGCGGCCCGGTCGTCGGCCTCGGCGCGCGGGCCGTCGCCGCCGCGCGGGAAGACCCGCAGGCCGGCCGCGCCCAGGTCGGCGGCGAGCCGCAGGTGGGCGCGGAGCGCGTCGGTCACCGGGCGGTCCGGCCCGGGGGCGGCGACGCCGACGTAGGAGGCGAGCGCGAGCGGGGTGAGGCCGTGGGAGCGCAGGACGCGGGCCGCGCTGCGGCGCTCCCCCGGGGTCATCGCCGGGTGGACGGACTCGCCCTCGGCGCAGCGCAGTTCGAGCCCGTCCCAGCCGTGCTCGGCGGCGAGCCGGGCGGCCCCGGCCAGCGGGAGCCCGGGGAGGCCGAGCGTGGAGAGGGCGAGCGGCACGGCGGCTCCGTCGTTCGTCGGGCGCCCCGGGGAGGGCAGGGCGGGCAGGGCAGGGCGGGCAGGGCGACCCGCGTGGGCACGGAGGGCAGGGCGGGCCGGGCCAAGGATATATTCAAGCTGAGACAAAGTCCTGACCGTCCGGGCCCGGCCCGGTCCGAGGAGCGCGCGATGCCCCCGAGCCGTACCCCCGCCACCGCCACGACGCAGACCGTCGCCCAGGTGAACCAGACCGTCCTGCTGGAGGTGCTGCGCCGGCACGGCACGCTGTCCCGGCAGCGGCTGGCCGCCGAGAGCGGGCTGAGCACCGCGACCGTGCACCGGCTGGTGGAGGTGCTGCGGGCCGAGGGGCTGGTGGAGGTGGAGACGGAGCGGGCGCCGTCCAGCGGCGGCCGGCCGCCGCAGCTGATCCGGTACAACGCCCGCGCGCAGACCGTGCTGGCGATCGCGGTGCGCCCGCGCCGGATCGTCGGCGTGGTCGCCGCGCTGGACGGCACGGTGCTGCACGAGGCCGAGCACCACTGGGCGTTCCCCGGCCCGGACCGGCCGCGGGAGATCGCCGCCGACGAGCTGACCGGCCCGCTGCTCGCGCTGGTGGACGGCCTGCGGGACTGGGCCGGGCGGCACGCGGGCGCCCCCCGCGCCCTGGTCGTGGGCGTGCCCGGGGTGGTCCGGGACCGCACCGGGCTGGTCGAGTTCGCGCCCGCGCTGGACTGGCCCGGGCTGCGGCTGGGGGTGCTGCTCCAGGAGCGCTACGGCGTCCCGGTGGCGGTCGAGAGCAACGTCAACCTGGTCGCGCTGGCCGTACGGGAGTCGCCCGCCGCGGCCGGGGTGGGCGACCTGGCGGCCGTCGTGGTGGGCATCGAGGTCGGCGCCGGGATCGTGCTGGACGGCCGGCTGCACCGCGGCCGGCTGGGCGCCGCCGGGGCGCTGGGCCACCTGATGGCCGGGCACGCGGCGCTGGACCGGCCGCTCGGGCGGACCGGCGACACCCAGGCGAGGATCGGCGACCACGCGGTGGACCGGCGGATCACCGAGGCCGGTCTGACGGTGTCCGGCACCCCGGCCGAGCGGGTGGCGGGGCTGTTCCGGCTGGGGCGCGAGGGCGACCCGGCGGCGGTCCGGCTGATCGGCGAGCTCACCGACGACCTGGCGCTGCTGGTGGCCAACCTGAGCACGGTGCTGGCGCCGGAGCTGATCGCCCTCGGCGGGCGGCTGTTCTGGGAGAGCGGGGGCGAGCTGCCGGCCGCGATCGAGAGCCGGCTGCAGGGGCGGGTGCCGGTCCTGCCGCGCCTGGTGGTCGTGCACAGCACCACCACCGAGCTGGTCGGCGCGGCCGCGGCGGCGGTCCGGCTCGCGGACGGGGCGACGTTCATCACCCGGTGAGGTCCGGGGCCCGGCCGGCTCTACGGGCTCCCCCGACTATTTCTCACTGTGATAGAAACTCCTTGTGCGTCAGCGACCCGAGGAGAACCGGATGCCCACCGCCGCCTTCGCGATGGACCCGGAGCGCTTCCCCGACGTGTACGGCCCGCGGGCCCGCGCCCGGGTCGCCGCCCGGGCCGAGGTGCTGGCCGCCCCGGCCTCGCCCGACGGGGTGTGGAGCGCCGAGCGGCTGGCCGCCGCCGCGCCGGAGGCGCTGCGGGCCGTCGAGGTGCTGTTCACCGGCTGGGGCGGGCCCGTCCTGGACGCCGACACCCTGGCCCGGCTCCCCCGCCTGCGGCTGGTGCTCTACGCGGCCGGCTCGGTGCGCCGGATCGCCGGCGAGGCGTTCTGGGCGGCGGGCGTCCCGATCGTCACCGCCGCCCACGCCAACGCCGTCCCGGTCGCGGAGTTCGCCGTGGCCCAGATCGTCTACGCCCTCAAGGGCGGCTGGCGCCACGTCCTCGACGCCCGGGCCGCCCGCGCCGCCGTCCCGGCCGCCCGCACCCCGGGCGGGTACGGCTCCACGGTCGGCGTCCTGTCGCTCGGCGCGGCCGGGCGCCTGGTCTGCGAGATGCTGCGCGGCTACGACGTCGAGGTCCTCGCGCACGACCCGTACGCCCCGGTGCCACCCGGGGTGCGCGCCGTCGGCCTGGACGAACTCTTCGCCACCGCCGACGTGGTGAGCGTGCACACCCCGCTCCTCCCGGCGACCCGCGGCCTCGTCGACCGGCGGCTGCTGACCTCGATGAAGCCCGGCGCCACGCTCGTCAACACCGCGCGCGGAGCCGTCCTGGACGAGCCCGCGCTGCTGGCCGTCCTCGCCGAACGCCCGGACCTCTTCGCCGTGCTGGACGTCACCGACCCCGAGCCGCCGCTGCCCGGCTCACCGCTGTTCACCCTGCCCAACGTGGTCGTCACCCCGCACCTGGCGGGCAGCCGGGGGCTGGAGCGCCGCCGCCTCGGCGACCTGGTCGTCGGCGAGTTCGAGCGCTGGCTGGACGGGGCCCCGCTGCGCCGGGCGCTCGACCCGCACACCTACGAACGGATGGCCTGACCCGTGCCGGATCCACAGAGCCCCGACGTCGTCCTGATCCTGACGGACCAGCAGACCGCCGACGCGATGGGCGCCGCCGGGAACCCGTACCTGCGCACCCCCGCGATGGACGCGCTGGCCGCCGCCGGCACCCGCTACCCCAACGCCTACTGCGCCCAGCCGCTCTGCACCCCCTCCCGGGCCAGCCTGATGACCGGCCGCCTGCCCAGCACCGTCGGCGTCACCGGCAACACCGGCGGCCCCGAGGACCCGCTGCTCGGGCGCCTGTTCACCGAGGCCGGGTACGACTGCGGCTACGGCGGCAAGTGGCACCTGCCGGAGCTGGACCTGCCCGCCGACCGGGGCTTCCGCCGGATCCACCCGGCGGGCGGGGACGACGCCGGACTCGCCCGCGCCGCCGCCGGGTTCGTCCGCGCGCCGCGCGAGCGGCCGTTCCTGCTGGTCGCCTCCTTCCTGGAGCCGCACGGCATCTGCGAGTGGGCCCGCGGCCAGGACCCGCGCACCGGCCCGCTCCCGCCCGCGCCGCCCGTCCCCGAACTCCCGCCGCTGCCCGCCAACTTCCCGGTCGGGCCGTACGATCCGGCGCTGCCCCGGCTGGCCCGGCTGGCCCAGCCGCACACCCACCCGACGGAGCACTGGCGGGAGGACGACTGGCGCCGCTACCGGCACGCCTACTACGCCCTGGTGGAGCGGGTGGACCGGCACATCGGCCTGCTGCTGGCCGCGCTGGCGGAGCGCGGCGGCGACCGGGAGACCGTGGTGGTGTTCAGCTCCGACCACGGCGACGGCGCGGGCGCCCACCGCTGGAACCAGAAGTGGGCCCTGTACGAGGAGTGCGTGCGGGTGCCCCTGGTGGTCACCGGCCCCGGGGTGGCCGCCGGCGCGGTCGACGAGCGGCTGGTCGCGGCCGGGCTGGACCTCATCCCGACGCTCTGCGACCTGGCCGGGATCGAGGGACCGGGCGGGCTGCCCGGCCACAGCGTCCGCGCGCCGCGGCCGCACGACAGCGTGGTGGTCGAGACCCGCTGGGAGATCCCCGGCTTCAACAACGCCCTGGGCCGGATGGTCCGCGCCGGGCACCACAAGTACGTCTGCTACGCCTGGGGCGACCACCGGGAGCAGCTCTTCGACCTCGCCGCCGACCCCGGCGAGCTGGTCAACCTCGCGGTCGACGCCCGGCACGCGGCGCTGCTCGACCGCTTCCGAGGCCTGCTGGCCGGGCACTGCGCGGAGGTCGCCGACCCGTTCGCGCGCTTCGTGCCGCACGCCGCGCGCTGACGCGAAAGGGGCCGGCC
>NZ_JBHVEU010000423.1:0-7769 GCF_042802075.1 Kitasatospora sp. NPDC057518 | reverse complement strand
CCGGACACCCTCACAGGTGTCCGGGGCTCACCGCTTGTGCGGTACGGGGCTCACTCCTCGCCGGCGAGGGTCATCCCGGCCAGCTTCACCGAGGCGAGCACCGTCGCCGCGACGGTGACCACCAGCAGCAGCGGCACGGCCGCTCCGAGCGAGACGTCCGAGCTGATCGCGTTCTGTCCCGCGACCGCCTCGGCCACCGAGCGGCCCCACTGCTGGATGCTCAGCGTCCGGGCGCCCTCGACGAAGTTGCCGACCGTCGACTCCCAGATCAGGGCGTACGCCAGACCGGCCACGACCGCGTGCCGGGTGACCACGCCGAGCAGCAGGAACAGCGCGCTGTACGCGGCCCCGGCGACCAGCACGGCCACGGTGTAGCCGAGCGCCACGCCGTCCTGGGTGCCGACCAGCAGCAGCCCGGCCAGCAGCGTCGGGACGACCGAGAACAGCCAGGTGACGCCGATCGCGACGACCAGCTTGGTGGTCACGATCCGCCACCGGGGCAGCGGCTTGGCGAGCAGGTAGACGATCGAGCCGTCGTCGATCTCGTTGGCGATCACCCCGGTGCCGACCACCAGTCCGAGGATCGGGATCAGGGTGCCGAGGCCGAGGGCGCCGAGGATGTTGTTGGCCATGTCGTGCGGGTCGGCGCTGGACACGCTCGCGACGGCCGCGACGACCAGCAGCAGGGCGGGGGCCACCAGCAGCAGCAGGCCGCGGCGGCGCCCCAGCAGCCCGCGCAGGGTCAGCCTGGCGACGGTGGGGTTCATGGTCGGTCGGCCCCTTCCTGGGCAACAACGGTCCTGGCGGCAGCGGTCCCGCCGACAGTGGTCCTGCCGACGGCGCTCACGCGGAGACCAGGTAGGAGAAGACGCTCTCCAGCGATTCGTCCGCCGGGGAGACGGTGTACAGCCGGATGCCGGCCTCCCGCGCGACCCTGGGCAGCAGGGTGGTGAAGCCCTGGAAGTTCACCGCTTCGATCCGCAGCGCCCGCTCCCGTTCGTCCACCTCGATGCCGCTGGTCGAGCCGTCGGCGATCAGCGCGGCGGCGAGCCGGCGGTCGTCGCTGGAGCGGACCAGGTAGCGGTGCGGGCGGTCGGTCATCAGCCGGCGGATCTTGCGGAAGTCGCCCGAGGCGGCGTGCCGTCCGGCGACCACCACCTCGATGTGCCGGGCCAGCTGCTCGACCTCCTCCAGGATGTGGGAGGAGAACAGCACCGTCCGGCCGTCGGCGCCGAAGCGGCGCAGCAGGTCCATCAGCTGGAGCCGCTGGCGCGGGTCCATGCCGTTGAAGGGCTCGTCGAGCAGCAGGACGGACGGGTCGTGGACCAGCGCGGAGGCCATCTTGACCCGCTGCTTCATGCCCTTGGAGTAGGTGCCGGTGCGGCGGTCCTTGGCGTAGTCCATCTCCACCAGGTCCAGCGCCCGGCGGGCGGCGGCGCCCGGCTGGGGCAGGCCGTGCAGTTCGGCGTTGGCGAGGACGAACTCCCAGCCGGTCAGGTAGTCGTACATCGACTCCCGCTCGGGCACCAGGCCGATCTGCTTGTACACCTGCTGGTTGCGCCAGATCGGCGCGCCGTCCAGGGTGACGGAGCCGCTGGAGGGGGCCAGGAAGCCGCTCATCATGTGGATGAGGGTGGACTTGCCCGCCCCGTTGGGACCGAGCAGGCCGGTGATGCCGGGGCCGATGGTCATGGTGATGTCGTTGACCGCGACCACGTTCCCGAACCAGCGGGAGACCTTGTCGATGCTGATGGTGGCCATGCCGCCCTCTCAGACGTTCCGGTAGCGGCGCAGCAGCAGCCGGTACGAGCCGACCACCATGGCCACCGCGACGAGCGCGAACACCGCCAGACCGAGGCCGCCCGGGGCGTGCCGGCGGTCGAAGCCGTCGCCGAGCCCGAACAGCTCGTTGACCAGGGACTCCACCAGGTCGGTGGGCGAGATCAGCGACATCCACTGCGGGGCGTCGGAGCCGGTCGTGCTGCGGTTGCTGATCCCGACCGCGGCCGCTCCCAGCGCGGCGCTGACCGCCAGGTAGCCCATGATGGCGGCCACGCCGAAGCCGCGGCGCGGGGTGGCGGCCGCGATCACCACGGCCACCGAGGTCGGCACCAGGGCGTACAGCACGGCCGCGACCAGGCCGTACAGGAAGTGCGCGGTGTTGTGCCCGAAGTCCATCCCGGCGAGCAGCGCGCCGATGTATAGCACCAGCAACGGGGATGCCATCAGCAGCAGTTGGGCGCAGACCATGGCGCCGAACTTGGCCCGGACGTAGTCGGTGCGGGTGATCGGGCGGGAGAAGTACAGCGGGACGGTCTGGTAGCGCAGGTCCCGGGAGAGCAGGACCGGCGCCTGGGAGGCGAGGAAGACCGAGATCACCAGGCTGAAGATGGAGAGGTAGCCCGCGTACTCGACCGGCAGCTCGTCGCGCTTCATCACGACCGAGACCGCCACGAAGATCAGCGCGGGCACGGTGATCACGCCCAGCACCAGCATCGGCAGGACCTTGGACTTGCCGGAGCGGCCGAGGCCGTACGCGGCGCGCAGGCTCTGGGTGAAGAGCGCGCGGGTGGCGTAGCTGCGGCCGAGCCGGGGGCCGGTGTAGCCGCGGTAGCCGATGTCGTGGATGACGCCGGTGTCGGCGGACCTGGTCTCAGGAGGCAGCGGCATCGTTCGTCCCTCCCTTGCTCTGCTCGGTGTCCTGGGCGTCGGTGAAGAGCTCGGCGACCCGGTGCCGGCGCTGCTCCAGCCGGACCAGGCCGAGGCCGAGTCCGGCGACGGCGTCGCGGATGGTGTCGTACGTCGACTCGTCGGCCAGCCGGACCAGCAGCAGGTGCGAGCCCTCGGGCTGGACGGACAGTCCGGCCGCGGCGAGCCGCTCGCGGACCGCCGGACCCGGCTCGCGGCCGTGGTCCTCCGGGAAGTCGCCGACCTCGACCGCGAGCACGGCCGTCGCCTCGGTGAAGGAGGCGGTGGAGGAGGAGCGCAGCAGCTTGCCGCCGTCGATCACGACCAGGTGGTCGCAGGTCCGCTCCAGCTCGCCGAGCAGGTGGGTGGTGACCAGCACCGAGATGCCGAAGTCGGTGTGCACCCGGCGGATCAGCGCCAGCATCTCGTCCCGGCCGGCCGGGTCGAGGCCGTTGGTCGGCTCGTCCAGCAGCACCAGTTTCGGGTCGTGCACCAGCGCCTGGGCGAGTTTGACCCGCTGCTTCATGCCGGTCGAGTAGCCGCCCATCGGGCGGTACCGCTCCTCGTACAGGCCGACGTGCCGCAGGGTGTCCGCGGTGCGCTCACGGGCGGCGGTGGCGGGCAGGCCCGCCATCCGCGCCATGTGCACCACGAACTCCGTCGCGGAGACGTCCGGTGGCAGGCAGTCGTGCTCGGGCATGTAGCCGACCTGCGCGCGGATCTCGGAGCCCTGGGTGGCGACGTCCAGGCCGAGGACCTCGCCGCGGCCGGAGGTCGCCGGGGCGAGCCCGAGCAGGATCTTGATGAGAGTGGACTTGCCCGCGCCGTTGGCCCCGACCAGACCGACCACACCCGGCCGCACCTCGACGGTGAGCTGGTCGAGCGCGGTGACACGGGGATACCTCTTGGTGAGGCCGTCCGTCTTGATGACAGCTGTGGACACGGGACCAAACGTAACGGCCTTGTGCGGTACGGGTCATGAGCTGGAATGACGAGGCCGTCTGCTGCTGCGGTATGACGTCGGAGCCCCTCACCCCTAGGGGTTAGAAAAAGCGGAATCCACCTGTACCCTTTGTCGAATCTCTTTACACACTTGCCTGACTCTTTGCCAACGGGGGTGCCGGAGCAGCGCCCCGGCACGGAGGGGGACGATCGACATGTCTGATCGGGCGACCGCGTTCGACCGGATGATGAACCCTTGGGCCTACGACGCGGACGGGAACCTGACCGACTCGGCCCGCGCCCGGGAAGCGGCCCGCACAGAGCTCAACTCGGCCTCGGCGTCCGGCGGCGGAGGCGGGGGCGGCTTCAGCGCCGACACCAACGCGCTCACCACCGCGGGGAACAACTCCGACCAGATCCACGCCCGCCTCAACACCGAGGGCCGGGGCGCTGACGAAGCCACCGCCAAGGTGTCCACCTCGCTCGCCAATTGGAGCACCGGCAAGGCCGCGGCGGGCGCCGCCGGCACCTGGGACCAGTGCGTCGCCGCCCTCGGCGGCACCATCGGGCAGACCACCCAGGCGCTGCGCGCCACCGCCGCCAACTACCGGCAGAACGAGTCGGCCGTCCAGCACGACCTCGGCAACTGAGAGGACCACCGAGATGGTCGACTTCCACGAGCTCAGCACCGCCGACTTCGGCGTCCTGGACACCGCCGCCACCGCCTGGACCACCGTCGCCCAGAAGCTCCACGCGATGGACGGCGACTGGGACACCACGGTGATCGCCCAGGTCGACTCCGCCTGCTGGAGCGGCCCCGCCGCCGACCAGGCCCGCCCCGGCCTCCAGCGCACCAACGAGCAGCTGACCGCCGCCGTCACCGAGGCCAACGCCTTCGCCTCGATCTTCACCGAGGCGTCCACCGAGTTCAAGGCCGCGAAGACCAAGCTGGACAAGGCGGTCGCCGACGCCCGGACGGCCGGGCTGACCGTCACCGAGAACGGCACCGTGAGCTGGCCCCCGGCCGACAACGCCACCCGGCACGACTACGAGGCCCTCCGGGACTACCAGAAGGAGTGGGGCGACAAGGCGGAGGCCGCCCGCAAGGCGATCGACTCCGCCGTCGCCGAGGCCACCGCCGCCGACGAGCGGATCGCCTGGGCGCTGCGCGCCGACAGCATGACGGACGGTCAGAAGTCCTTCAACGGCAAGGCCATCGGCGGCGGCCCGGAGGCCGACGGCCGGCGCGCCGCCCAGCTCGCGGCCCGTGGCGGGGACATCACCGAGCCCGAACTGACCGAGCTGAACTCGCTGTTGGCCTCACACGGCAACGACCCGAAGTTCGCCACCACGTTCTACCAGGACCTCGGCCCGGACGGCCTGATCAAGTCCTGGAACAGCATGGTCGGCGACCCGGCGCACCCCCGCGACGACAAGGACCCGCGCTGGAAGGCCTACCAGGACCTCCAGAAGAACCTCGGACTCGGCCTGGCCACCGCCACCCGCACCACCAACGAGCCGCACCTGTCCGACGAGTGGGCCGCCGCACTGCGCAAGGCCGGCTCCCAGCCGGTCTGGGACAAGCCGTACCGGGCCTCCGGCCTGGACTACGTGCCGTACGGCTACCAGGTGCTCTCCGGCATCCTGATGAACGGGAACTACGACGCCCACTTCATCAACCCGATCGCCGAGCACGTCACCCAGCTCGACACCCAGGACCGGTACTGGCCGGCCCCGATGCCCGGCTCCAGGATCCAGGGCTTCAACCTGACCGGCGGCGACGAGGCGGGCGCCGGCTTCCGCCCCACCACGGCGATCCTGGAGGCGCTCGCGCACAGCCCGGACGCGGCCAACAGGTTCTTCACCGAGCAGCCGACCGCCTACAACCAGGACGGCACGGTCAACCAGGGCGGCAAGCCGAAGCCCTCGGACTACTTCTCCTACTACTCCCACGACAAGGACTGGATCCCGGACACCACCTCCCGGGACTCCAAGGTGTGGGACGCGAGCAAGCAGGCCGGTCCGGCCGCCTTCGGCCGCGCCCTGGAGGCCGCCACCACCGGCCACCCGTACGACGAGCCGGGCCCCGTCCCCCCGGACCGGCACACCACCGAGCAGGCCGACCTGATGAAGCGGGTCGTGGACACCTTCGGCCGGCACGGCGACGACGGGGCGCTGGACGACATCAAGGGCGACGGCAAGCTCGCCGCCCTGCGGGGCAGCCTCGGGCACATGACCGCCGAGTACATCGGCGACGTGCAGAACTCGCTCTCCCACGGCACCGACCTGCCGGTCAACGGCTCCCCGGCCTCCCTCGACGCCTCCTCCGTGGCCGGGCTGCTCGACGCCCTCGGCCGCGACCCGGACGCCTACGGCGCGGTGGCCAACGCCAACCAGGCGTACACCACCGCCCTCATCCGCGGCCACCTGGACAGCGGGCAGACCGACTTCGCCCGGCTGGAGTCGGACATCAAGCACAACGCCGAGTCCGGCGGCGTCGTCAGCGGCTACCTCAACCAGGCCCGCATCGACGAGGTGCACAACGAACACGCCGCCTCCGACAAGGAGTTCAACGACGCGCTGGAGAAGAACGTCGGCTACGGCAAGGACGCCTTCAACGCCGTCATCGGCAGCGTGACCGAGAAGATCCCGCTCGGTGGCGAGATCGCGGACCAGATCGTCGACTCGATCGCCGACAGCGTCATCGAGGCCAACAAGAAGGACACCACCGAGGACGGGCGCCAGGAGAGCCGCAACCACACCGCCGAGGCCGAGGGCCGGGTGGCGAGGGGGGCCGACCAGGCGGTCCGGGACGCCGGCAGCGGCACCGGGATCGCCCGCCAGGACATCGACCGGCTCGCCAACAGCGCCCGCGACAGCGCGCTCCAGGGCATGTCGCGCGGGACGGCGAACAACTCGTCCACCAACGCGAAGGGCGACGCGTGAGCGGGTCCGGCGCCGGGCCCGCGGCCCGCTGGGCCCGGCTCCTCGCGGACCGCTGGGCCGGGCGGCTGCACGACCCGCTGCTGCTGCCCGCCGTGCTGGTCGTGGCGGTGGCCGCCGCCGGGTTCGTCGGCTACCGGGACTTGCAGGGCCACCGCCCGTCCGAGCCCCCCGGCCGGTCCGCCCACCTCTGCCGCCTGCCCACCGGCGCCGACACCCCGCTCGGACGGCTGCTGCCGCCCGGTGACCAGGACTCCGAGGAGCGGACCAGCTCCGGCGTCCGCGACACCGACCAGCAGGGCTGCGCCGTCCGGATCGACGGCCGCGCCGTGCTCACCCTCACCGCCGTCCGGCGCGAGGGGGAACTCGCCCTGGCCGCCGCGGAGGCCACCCGCCCGGACGCCCGCCCGCTCGACCTGCCCGGCCTGTCCGCGGCCTGGCCGGGCGGCGCCGCCGCGGCCCAGTACTGCGTGACCGGGCCCAGCGGCTACGTCGAGGTGCGGGTCACCGCCGGGGAGGCGGCCCGCGCCGACGGGGCGGACGGCCGACAGGCGATCGAAGAGGTCACCCGCGCCGCGCTGGCGGCGAAGACGAAGGAGCTCTGCCGGTGAAGCACCCCCGGGCCCTGATCGCGGGCGGGTCCGCGCTGCTGCTCGGCGGCGGCCTGCTCGGCTGGCACCTGTACCTCGACCACACCGCCTACCGGCCGCCGGCCGTCGCCCTGTCGCACGGCGAGTGCCGCGGCCTGCTCGACGACCCGGCCGTCACCGGGCTGCTCGGCGGCGCCCCCCGGGTCTTCGTGGAGACGGCCTACCGGGCGGCGACCCCCGACGCCCCGGCCTCCGTGCGCTGCTCGGTCAACGGCGGGGACGGCCGGCTGCTGACCGCCGAGGCGTCGTTCGGCGGCGTGCTCTCCGGCGGCGACAGCCTCGGCGCGGTGGGCTTCGAGTGCACCGTGGACGGCCGGCGCACCGGCTACCGCGCCGTCCTCAGGCTCACCGGCAAGGACGGGAAGCTCCTCCCGGACGGGCCCGGCCGCAAGCGGATGGGCGAGGCCGCCCGCGGCTTCGCCGAGCGCGCCGCCGGGCAGCAGCTCGGCTGCGCGGGCGGCGCCGAGCGGCTCGACGTGGTGTGAGCCGCCCGGCGTCGGGCCCCCTTCGGCCGCCGCGACGGCGACGGGTGCCGCTCCCCGGAGG
>NZ_JBHVEU010000422.1:0-7777 GCF_042802075.1 Kitasatospora sp. NPDC057518 | reverse complement strand
AACACGACCCACCCCCACAGACAGCCAACCCGCCCCGACCGGCACACACTTACTGTCCCACGCCCAACCCAACCGACTTCGCCAGCAGAGTCGCCGGGCCGACTTCCCGCTCCGTGTTCGGCGGCTCAGCGGGGCACCGGGGTGGCGGCGGTCGCGGCCAGCGAGAGCTCCCAGAGGCGGGCCGCCCCGTCCGGGTCGACGGCGTACGGGCGGACGCCGCCGTCGTCCATCGGGGTGCCCGGACCGGCGGGGCGCGCGACCTCGCAGTCCTCCAGGTAGAGCCCGCCCAGGCCGTCGAGCAGCGGCGAGGTGGCCGCCCACAGGCCGGTGGCGGCGCCCTGGGAAGGGGACTTGAAGTCCGCGCCGATCACGGTGCCCCGCTCGTCCACCCAGCCGCGCTCGACCTGCTCCTGCCGGGTCATCTCCCGCTGGAGCCCGGTGATGATCTTCCCGGGGTGGAGCGCGAACGCCCGGACGCCGTCCGCCCGTCCGAGCGCGTCGAGGTGCACGGCGAACAGGGCGTTGGCGGTCTTGGACTGGCCGTACGCCAGCCACTTGTCGTAGCCGGTGCGGAAGTGCGGGTCGTGCCGCCGGATGTCCGTCAGGAAGTGCCCGGCCGAGCTGTTGACGACGACGCGGGCGCCGTCCGGGGCGGCGGCCAGCAGCGGGTACAGCTCGCAGGCGAGCAGGAAGTGCCCGAGGTGGTTGGCGGCGAACTGCCCCTCCCAGCCCGGCCCGACGCGCCGCTCGGGGGTGGCCATGACGCCGGCCACGGCGAACAGGAGGTCGAGGCGGTCCGTGGTCTCGCGAATCAGCCCGGCGGCGGCGTGGACGCTCGCGGGGTCGGCGAGGTCCATCGGGACGATCCGGCTCCCGGTCCCCGCGAGCGTGGCGCGGGCGGTGTCCGGGCGGCGGGCCGGGACGATCACCTCGGCCCCGGCGGCGGCCAGCGCCCGGGTGGTCTCCAGGCCGAGGCCGGAGTAGCCGCCGGTGACAACGGCGGTACGGCCGGAGAGGTCGAGGCCCGCCAGGACCTCCTCGGCGGTGGCGGCGGCGGAGAAGGGCGAGCCGATCGGCTGCTGCTGGCGCTGGAGCTGAGTGGTGGTCATGGCGATGACCGTAGGAAGTGGAGCGCGGTCTAGATCAAGTCCCGCCCCGGTGTTCTTCCTATGCTCTGACGCCATGACGGAACTCAGCATCGGCGAGGTCGCCGAACGCACCGGGCTCAGCGTGCACGCCCTGCGCTTCTACGAGCGCGAGGGGCTGCTGGTCGGCCCGGTGCGGCGCACGGCGGGCGGTCGGCGGCGGTACGCCGTGCTGGACGTGCGGTGGCTGGAGATCTGCGTCAGGCTCCGCGAGTCCGGCATGCCGCTCGCCGACCTGCGCCGCTTCGCCGAACTGGTCCGGCAGGGCCCGGGCAACGAGGCCGAACGGCTGCGGCTGCTCGACACCCACCGGCAACGGGTCGACGAGCGGATCCGGGAGCTGGAGGAGTGCCGCTCGCTGATCGCCTGGAAGACCGCCGTCTACGCCGACCACCTGGAGCGCGGCGAGGCCGCCGGGCTCTGGGACCCGACGGTGGAGAACCGGTCGGCCCGGGCCTGATCCGCCCGGCACCACGGCCGGCGCTACCATCGGCCCGGCTCATGGGGCCCTCGGGTGCTCGGGGCGGGCCACTCGAACGGGGGGATCCAGGAATGGCGTCCGACGCGGCCGACACCACCGACGCCGCAACCACAGCCGACATCGCCGACATCGCCGGAACGACCGACGGCGACGCGACGACCGGCACCGCCGACGGCACCGGCACCGGCGCCGGCGCCCGGAAGCGCGGCGGCCGACCGGGCCTCCGGACGGCGGCCGCGGCGGCCCTGGCCGTCGCCCTCCTGGGCGGCCTGTGGGGGCTGGGGTTCCTCCACCTCCCGAAGCCGGGGCACGAGCCGGGCGGCCCCGGAAAGCCGGCCGAGTGCGCCGCGCCCCGCCCCACCGACAAGCCGGGCTACCCGGCGCTCTGCGCGGCGCTCAACCGCCCCGACCTCCCGGCCCTGCTGGGCACGCCCGAGGACCGCGTCACCGTCGCACAGCCGGCACCGATCACCTTCGGCACGGACGTCATGGCGGAGGTGCGGCTCACCCACACCGTCGTGAGCCTGCTGGACAGCAGCACCTCGCTCGAGGACACGCACGACATGCGGCGGGTCTACACCTGGCCGGCCACCGTCCTCGGCCACCCCGCCGCGACCTACTGGTCCAACGCGACATCGGTCATCCCCGGCGGGAAGCTCGGCCCCGCCACGCGGAACATCGTCGTCGCCCAGGACCCGGCGGCGCCCGGCGGACGGGCCTTCGAGGTCGTCGTCTTCCGCGACGACGGCCTGACGCCCGACGAGGCGACCCTGACCCGGCTCGCCGAGACGGTGCTGCCCACCGTCCCGGGCTGGGTCCCGGCCCCGTAGCCGGACACGGCGGGCCTCCCCCCTCAGGCGTCTCCCTCGTCCTCGTCCTCGCCGTAGGGCGGGATGGTCCAGCGCAGGACCGTCCCGCCCGCCCCGTCGGCTTCGAGGGTGACCGGGAAGGCCTGGCCCCAGTCCCGCCCGCCGTGGTGCCGGACCGCGTGGTCACCCAGGCACCAGTCGATCCCGAGCACCTGGCAGCCGCCGACCTCGATCGCGCCCACGTGCAGCGGGTGGTGCAGGCCGGCCCGCCGGAAGGTGAAGTAGTCGACGTGCTTCTCCACCGAGGTGGCCACTCCCCTGCCGGGCAGGCCGCCCCGCCAGGTGCCGATCTCGGCCTCCAGCGCGACCGCCTCCGCCACCGGGAGGTCGAGCCACCCGTACCGGCCCCCGTCACCCTCGTACGAGCGCATCCGCTCGCCGCCGAACCGCTCGTGCGCCTCCTGCTCGTACCGGCCCCAGTAGGAGAGGTCGGCGAGCCCGTCGGCCGGTTCGTCGTCCAGGCTCGTCCACGCGTCCAGCCCGACGGCGTCGCCGACCACCATGCCGCTCCGGTCGACCGGCAGGTCCCCGAGCAGCACCGGGCCCTCCGCACCCTCCGGCCAGGGCAGGCCGAGGGCGATCTCCAGCGTCGCGATCGTCGGCTCCTCGTCGAAGGCCGAGGGCTCGGTGGTGGCCCGCACCGCCAGCGGCCGGTCGGCGGCGGCCGGGACGGCGACCGCCTCGCACTCCTCGTCCCGCAGGTGACCGCCTCCCGTCTTCGCCGCCGCCGCGGCCCGCACCGGCAACGGATCCCCCAGCTCCCGCCAGTAGTCGATCCAGGTGGCCATGCCGAGCACCACCACCCCGGAGGGCGCGGTGACGAATCCCAGGTCAACGAAGGTTTCGGGCATCCGTCGATTATCTCCGGGCAGGACGTCGCCCCGTCGCCTAGCCTGGCCCGGTGAATCTTGACGATCTCGCCTGGCAGCGGCAGTTCGACGGCGGGATAGAGCCCGCCATGGCGGAATACCTGGCCCGACAGGGGCAGTTGGAGTTGCTGATCGAGACCGCACGGGACCGCGGTGAGTGGTTCTGCGCCGAGGTGGCGGTCGGTGAGCTGTGCGAGGCGGGGGAGTTCGAACGGGCCCTGACGGTCCTGAAGCCGTTCGTCGCGGTCGGCTGGCCGTTCGCCGTACGGGAGTCCGCCTCGATCATGGTCCGGCAGGGCCGGATCGAGGAGGGGCTGGCGCTGGTGCGTCCGGACGCGGCCGGCCTGGAGTCGGCGTTCGACTGCCGCTGGTTCGCCGGGGCGCTGGTGGAGGCCGGGCGGGTGGACGAGGCCATCGGGGTGCTCACGCCCCACCTCGGGGAGCCCTGGATCCTGGAGTCCCTGGTCGATCTGACCAGGGGGGAGAACCGTGACGCCCGCGTCCTGGAACTGCTCGCCCCGTGCGCCGAGCGGGCCCTGGGCGGCGCGGCGGACTGCCGGTGCTCCGCGGCCGGGGGTCGGCGCGAGTGCCGGCACCAGCCGTCGGAGGTGCTGGTGAAGTACAGCCGCGTCCTGGAGCGCATGGGCCGGGCGGACGAGGCGATCCGGCGGCTGGGACCGGTCCTGCCCGCCGTCCCGGGCGTCGCCTGGCGGTACGCGGAACTCCTCGCCGACCAGGGCCGGTTCGAGCAGCTGCGCGAGCTGGCCACCGGCGAGCACGCGGGGCTCGCCCTGAACCAGTACGCGAAGGCGCTGGAGGAGCAGGGCGAGCTCCGGGAGGCCGAAGCCGTCCTGCACGAGGCCCTGGCAACAGACGCCGAGTACACTCGCCGACGCCTCATGGCCTTCCTGGCCCGCCAGGGGCGCCTCGACGAGGTCGTCGACGTCGGACGGCCCACGTACGAGGACGCCGAAGGGAGCCTCCTCCACGAGGCGATCGACCTGCTGATCAGGGCGGGCAGCCCGGAGCGGGCGCTGGAGCTCGTGGACGGCCTCGGCGCCGCGTACGTCGAGGCGCATGCCGACGTCCTGGGCTACACCCGGCTGCGCCTGCTCGCGAAGGCCGGGCGCTACGCCGAGGGCATCGCGGAGGCGCGGGCCCTGAGCGAGCGGGAGCCCGGCCAGTGGGACACCACGCTGGCCTGGCTGCTGGATCTGGACGGCCGGCCGGACGAGGCCCTCGACCTGCTCCGGTCGTCCACCGAGCGCGAGGCCCACCGGGCGATCGCCCAGATCCTGACCAGGCACGGCCACTACGCCGAGGCCGTCGCCGTCATCCCCACCGTGCCCGCCCAGCGCGAGGCCTGGGACCGGCGCTGAGGCAGGAGGCCGCCGACCGGCCGGCCCGAATAGTTCAGTGAGAGAAATATTCAGGTGGACGGGGGCGTTCCGGCAGGAGCAGGCGCGGGAGGTCCCCGCGAGGCTGGAAGGAGTGCGGCGCCGTGCGCGTGGAGATCTGGACCGACATCAACTGCCCCTGGTGCTACATCGGCAAGGCCCGGTTCGAGCAGGCACTGGCGGCGTTCCCGCACCGCGAGGAGGTGGAGGTCGTCCACCGCTCCTTCGAGCTGGACCCGAGGGCGCCGCACGAGGCCCGTCCGGTCGTACCGCTGCTCGCCGCCAAGTACGGGATGAGCCTGGAGCAGGCCGAGGCGGCGGAGGCCCGGATCGCCGAGAACGCGCACGCCGAGGGCCTGCCGTACCTGCGCGAGGGGCGCGACGCGGCGAACTCCTTCGACATGCACCGGCTGCTGCACTTCGCCGAGGAGCACGGCCGGCAGGGGCAGCTGCTGGACGCGCTGTACCGGGCGAACTTCGCCGAGGAGCGGTCGGCCTTCGAGGAGGGCCGGCTGGTCGAGCTGGCGGTCGAGGCCGGGCTGGACGGCGAGGCGGCCGCGGCCGTCCTGGCCGACCCGGAGGCCTACGCGGAGGCGGTGCGCGAGGACGAGACCACGGCGAGCGCCATGGGGGCGACGGGCGTGCCGTTCTTCGTCCTGGACCGGCGCCTCGGCGTCTCGGGCGCCCAGCCCACGGAAACGTTCACCCGCGCACTGGAGCAGGCCTGGGAGAGCCGGGTCGCCCTGCCGCTGGCCCCGCTCGCGCCCAAGGAGTGAGGCGGGGCGGAGCAGGAAGTCGGCCGGGCCGACTTCCTGCTCACCCGGCTTGCCAGCGGTGGGCGTAGACGATGTGCAGGCTCGCCGGAACGCCCTTGGCCGCCCGCCCGGAGCCCCAGCCCTCGTGGTCGAGCTCGATGCAGTAGTGCTCGTCGGGGCGCCACCCGAAGCGCCACCCGGGGGCCTCGCGGGTGAACTCGTGGAGCTGGGAGCCCGACCAGCGGAAGGCCGTGGGACTGCCGGTGACCACCAGCGTGTGGGCGGCCCCGGAGAAGCGGAGCCGGTCCCGCCAACCGGCGAAGTGGTGGCGTTCGTAGTCGATCTCCTCCTCGGACGGGAAGTCCGTCACCGGCAGGTCGACGGTGTGCGGCGTCCCGGCGCCGAGCCGCGCCCGGACCTCCTTCCAGCGTGACGCGGGGAAGCCCAGGCTGTGGTGGACCAGCAGCAGGTCCAGCCGGTCCTCGGACGGGACGTCGCCCAGCCCGGCCGGACCGGCGTTGGCCCGCAGCGGCAGGTGCACCAGGGAGCGCCGGGAGCGGGCCGCCAGGGCCCAGGCGGTGGCCAGGTCCTCGGCGCCCTGCCGGTCGAGGTGCAGGTGCATGTACGTGCTGCCCGGGCCGGCGTACAGGAGGGCCCCGGCGGTCTGCCGCGCCGGGGTGATCACCCGGTACTCGTCCCGGCCGAGCCGCACCCGGTGGATCTTCGTTCGCAGTCTCACCGGGCCTTCGTACCGGAGACCGGCCCGGGCTGTCCTTCGGTTTTCCTCCGGCCGGAGCCGCGCGGCGCTGCTCCGCCACGAGCCAGGCACCCCGGGGTGTCCTTGCGGGATCCGGCTCCCTGCCCGGCCGGAGCCGCCCCGCGCGACAGTTCCGAAACATTCAACCCCCGTGTGTAAAAAGACCATTGAGGCCACCTCGTCGCCTGGCACACACTGTGCACCGACGCCCTTCCGGGGGCGGGGTCATGACACACCAGGGGGTAGGGGCATGATCGACAAGGACACCGTCCTCAACCACCGGTACCGGCTGCTGGAGCAGCTCGGCCGTGGCGGGATGGGGACGGTCTGGCGCGCCCGGGACGCCGTCACGGAACGGGACATCGCCGTCAAGGTGCTCAACCCGGGCCTGCTGGAGGATCCGACCGCCACCGAGCGTTTCCGCCGGGAGGCGAAGGCCGTCACCGGGATCGGCCACCCGGGCGTCGTGGGCGTCCACGACTACGGGGAGAGCGGCGCGGAGGGCACCGACGGCACGGAGAGCACCGACAGTACGGACAGTACGGAGGGCAACGGCGCGGACGGCACCGACGGCCCGAAGGGCGCCGACACCGGCCCGCGCTACGCCTACATCGTGATGGACCTGGTCGAGGGCCGGCCGCTCAGCGCGGTGCAGAAGGACGAAGGGCCGATGCCGCCCGAGCGGGCCCTGGCCATGGTGGCCACCGCACTGGACGCCCTCCAGGCCGTCCACCAGTCCGCCATCGTCCACCGCGACGTCAAACCGTCCAACCTGCTGGTGCGCGAGGACGGCGCCGTGCTCGTCGCCGACTTCGGCCTCGCCCTGGCGATCGCCGACTCCAAACTCACCACGTCGAACGGATTCATCGGCACCGCCTCCTACGCCTCCCCCGAACAGGTCGACCCTTCTCCCGACAACCCCGTCACACCCGCCGCCGACCTCTACTCGATGGGGGTCGTCTGTTACGAACTGCTGGTCGGGAAGCTGCCGTTCGAGGGCGGCCGCGCCATGCAGGTCGCGTACAAGCACGTCAACGAGCCGGCGCCGGAGCTGCCGGACACCTTCCCGCCGGCCGTCCGGGCGCTGGTCGCCAAGGCCCTGTCCAAGGCGCCGGAGGACCGGTACGAGAGCGCCGCCGAGATGGCGGCGGCGGCACGGGCGGCGGTCGGACTGCCGGTCGGGGACGCCGCACAGCGGCCGGTCAGGCTGTGGAAGAGCGCCCCGAGGACGGGCGGTGCGGGCCCCGCTCCGCGGAGCGAGCCGGTCCCCTCAGCCGAACTGGTCGTGAAGGTGTCCCCGGTCGTCCAGGCGGACGCTCAGCAGACGGCCGAGCAGAGCCGCCGCCGCTCGCGGCGGCGCCGCCTGCTGGTACCGGTGATCATCCCGGTCGTCGTCTCGTTGGGTACGGCGGGCGCCCTGCTGGTCGACCGCAACCCGTTCAGCGCCGACGCCGCGCCCGGAAGCCGGTCGACCACCGCCGTGACCGCCCCGCCGCCCGGGGGC
>NZ_JBHVEU010000421.1:0-7818 GCF_042802075.1 Kitasatospora sp. NPDC057518 | reverse complement strand
CCGCCCACCCGGGCTGCGGACGGGGACGCGCTCGCGCTCAGGGGCCCGGGCCGTCCGACCGCCCCGCGAAGGCGGCGCCGGGCCGCCCCGTCCAACCCCAGGCAGCCCGGCCCCCCGCCCCCGGCCGACGCGGCGGCTGGCGCGCCGCCTCGAAAACGGCCCGGCGCCGGGTCCCGCCCGGACGTCGACGGCTCAGTTGCCGCCCCCGCCACCGTCCATGTAGCTGCCCCCGCCGTTGTTGCCCACCTGACGGCGCCGGCGGCGCTGTGCGCTACGCAGCGCGTTGCCGGCGCCGAGGGTGAGGGCGGCGGCCACCCGGGTCCAGCGCGGCCCGCCGCGATCGGCCCACACCACGCAGCCGCACCCCGCGACCACCAGGACCAGAATCCCCACCAGAACCGCACCGACCATCACGGCCACCCGCCTTTCCCTCGACGCCCTACTGCCTGGTAGGACGTGCGGACCGTCCCACCCGGTTCGGCCACGAGGCCGGACGCTGTGCCAGGATGCGGGTGCCGAACGGCCCAGGTCACCGTACCGGTCGTACGGGAACCGTACCGACCAGAACCACCCGCCACCCACCCGTCAGCCGTACCCCGAGGAGTCACCGTGGCCACTGCCCGGTTCGCCACCCTGCACACCACGGCGGGCCCGATCCGCCTGGAGCTGTTCCCGTTCCACGCGCCGAAGACGGTCCGCAACTTCGCCGAACTCGCCGAGGGCACCCGGGAGTACACCGACCCGCGCACCGGCGAGCCGGGCCAGGGCCCGTACTACGACGGCACGCTGTTCCACCGGGTGATCAAGGGCTTCATGATCCAGGGCGGCGACCCGACCGGCACCGGCACCGGCGGCCCGGGCTACGCCTTCGCGGACGAGTTCCACCCGGAGCTGTTCTTCACCAAGCCGTACCTGCTCGCGATGGCCAACGCCGGCCCGGGCACCAATGGCTCGCAGTTCTTCATCACGGTGGGCACCCCCGCCCACCTCAACCGCAAGCACACCATCTTCGGCCAGGTCGCCGACGCCGCCTCCAAGGCCGTGGTCGACGCCATCGCCGCCGCCCCGACCGAGGACGAGCGCCCGGTCGAGGACGTGGTGATCACCTCCGTGGAGATCGAGCAGTCCTGACCCGCAGCCCGCCCGGCCCTCCCGTCCGGCCGGCGGAAACGCGAAGCCGCCGCCCGGCGCGGTGCGCGGGCGGCGGCCGTGGAGCGGGCGCGGTGTCAGGAGCAGCTGTTGAACGTCGCGCTGGTGTTGGCGATGTAGAGGGTGGCGCCGCCGTTGGGGTCGGAGGTGACCGGGATGGTGATGGTGTCGTCGGCGGTCCACGGGAAGCCCTGGGCGTCGAAGGTCCAGGTGCCGGTGACCTTGCGGGCGAGCTCGGCGAGCGTCACCCAGCCGTACTGCTGCTGCGGGACGGTGACGGTGACGGAGTTGTTGACGCTGCGCGAACCGCTCCAGACGTTCTGGAAGCTGATGCCGGTCTTGACCGAGGCCTTGAACACTCCTTCGGCGCCGCCGCCGATGTCGCTGCCCAGCTCGGTGCCGATGGTGTTGGACCAGCCGCTGGTGTCGGTGACCGCGAAGGACTGCTGGACGGTGCTGCTGGTGTTGTTGAACCAGATCGCGGAGGCGCACACCCGCGGCAGCGGCGCGGCGGGGGCCTCGCTCTTCGTGGCCCAGGAGCAGGCGGAGATGTTCTTCTGGCACTGCTTGGCGGCGTGGTCGACGGCCAGGTTGCGGGCGGCCTGCGCGAAGCCGGTGGCCCACTGCTGGTTGGCGGTGCCGTTGCAGGCGTACTGGTCGGTCCAGGCGTCGTCGTAGTTGCCGCCGAGCAGCAGGTCCAGGCAGGTGTTGTCGCCGGCGTGGCGGATCATGAACGCGTCGCCGCCGCCGGGCGCGGGCTGGAGGAACCAGCGCTGGCTGGCCTGTCCGGCGCAGGTCTGCTGGCGCAGGGCCGGGGTGAGGAAGGCCAGGTCGATGCACTTGCCGGTGTCGTTGTTGACGATGGTGAAGGTGTAGTCCGAGGGGTCGACGTTCAGCCGCCAGGACTGGTGGTAGCCGGGGGCGGAGTTGGTGACGATGTAGGCGCCGTCGCCCATGTTGCCGTTCTGGACGTCGAGTTGGCGCCCGTTGCTGAGCGACTTGATGGTCAGGCACTGCTGCGGCGAGGCGCAGGCGGCGAGCGCGGCGGACGGCGCGGGCGCGGCGGCGCGGGCGGGGGCGGCGGCCAGGCCCAGGGCGGCGCAACAGGTCACCAGGAGGGCCGCGAGCAGGCGCAGCCAGGGCGCGGTGCGTCCGAGGGGCAGGGTGGGCAAGGGGTGTCCTTTCGTCGGGGGAGAGGGTGGGGAGAGGAGGTCAGAGGTCAGGAGGCGGCGGCGAAGGCCGCCTCCAGGCGCGGGACGTAGTCCACGAGGTCCTGCGCCCAGCAGCCCGCGGTGTGGCCGCCGTGGCAGTCGGCGCCCCAGCCGGTGCCGTCGCCGTAGTCGGTGAAGCGGTACGGCAGGCCGAGCGCGTCCAGGCGCTGCTTGAGGCGCTTGGCGGTGCCCTCGGCCCAGAACTCCATGTCGCCGGGGCTGTTGTTGCCGTTGCCGGTGTAGACGGCGATGCCGGTGTGGTCGAGCACGGCGGCGCGTGCGACGGGGTCGGCGGCGTTCCAGCGCCAGTCGGCGTTGAACACCGGGTACGGGCTGCCGAAGATCGCGTCGCTGGAGACGGTGGGGCCGAAGTCCAGGCCGCAGGGGTGGCCGTCGCTGGGGCCGCAGAGCACGGTGCCGGCGTTGACCAGGGTGGCGACCACGGCACCGCGGATGATCATCTCGTCGGTGGACAGGTCGTTGGCGCCGGACATGGTGAGGACCTGGCCGAACAGGTCGGGGCGGTCCTGGGCGTAGTGCAGGGCGCCGAAGCCGCCCATGGACAGCCCGCCGACGGCCCGGTGGGTGCGGTCGGTGCGGGTGCGCAGGTTGGCGTCGACGAACGGGAGGACCTGGGTGAGGTGGAAGGTCTCCCAGTTCTGCGCGCCGGCGGCGGTGCCCTGGTCGAGCCAGTCGGCGTACCAGCCGCGCAGGCCGCCGTCCGGGATGACGGTGATCATCGACTGGGCGGCGGTCAGCGCGGGGTAGGCCAGCGCCGGGTCGCTCGGGTTGTCCGAGGCGCCGTGCAGGAAGTACAGCACCGGGTAGCGCTTGTCCGGCCGGGACGCGTAGTCGGCGGGCAGCAGGATGCGGATGGTGTGCGGCCCGGCGACCTGCGGGGTCGTGACGGTGATGACGAAGTTGGTGGCGCTGCCGGTGGCGGCGCCGACCTGGGTGAGGCCGAAGCCGTCGGTCAGCGGGGGCGGCGCGTCGGCCCCTGCCCCGGCCCGTACGGAGGCGGTTGCCGAGGCGGACGCGGGTGCGGCGGGTGCGGCGAGCGGGAGCAGGCAGGCGGCCAGGGCGGCGAGAGCCGCGCGGGCGCGCCGGAGCCGGGCAGGGGGCATGGGCGTCCTCGGCCTTCCGTCGTGTCTTCCGTCGTGTGACTGATCGCCGTCAACTCTTGCCAGGGCCCCGCCCGGACGCCAGAGCCCCCCGGTGGCGCACCTGGGCCACCGGCGCATGTGCGCCGCCGCTGCGGGTAGGCTCCCCCGGCTCCGCCCGGGGCGGGTACGAGGGGCGGGGCGCACCGTGACATTGGGGGGTGTCGTGCACGACGTACTGGAACCGGACTCCGAACGCGGCCGCGTCTACCACTGCCTGGTCGGCCGGCCGCGCGCCCGCGTACCCGAACTGGCACGGGAGGCGGGCCTGGACGAGGAGGCCGTCCTCGCCGTGCTGCGCGACCTCGCCGACGAGGGCGTCGCGGTGGCCTTCGACACCACCGACAGCGCCGACGACCGCGACCACGCCTGGGAGGCCCTGCCGCCCGCCCGGGTGGTCGAGGCGGTGCTGCAGCATGACGCGCTGCGCCAGGCCGCCGCCCGCCGGGCCGGCGCCGAACTGGAACGGCTCTACCGCTTCGCCCGCCGCGACACCGGCAGCTACGGCGCGCTGGAGGTCGTCGACGATCCGGCCGAGGTGCTGGCCGCCAGCCACCGCCTCCAACTCGCCGCCCGTCACCAGGTGCGGGTCATCGACGTGCCGCCGTACTCCGGCAGCCGCGCCCACTACCTCGACCAGGAGGTGCTGCAGCGCCGCCGGATGGCCGCGGGCGTCGTCTACCGCGCCATCTACCAGGGGTGCGCGTTCCAGGACCCGGTGGCCGGGCCCAACATGGCCCGGATGATCGAGGCGGGCGAGCAGGCGCGGACACTGGACGAGCCGCCGCTCAAACTCGCCATCGGGGACGACGACCTGGCCATCGTCACGCTGCGCGCCGACGACGGACCGGGCGTCGTCTCGCTGCTGATCCGGCCGTCCGGGCTGCTGAACGCGCTGAGCGCGGTCTTCGAGACGCTGTGGCGCCTGGCCGTACCCGCCTCCATGGCCGGCGTCGACCCGCGCATCGACGAACGCGACCGGCGGATCCTCACGTTGATGGCCGGAGGGGCCACGGACGACGCGATCGCCCGCAGGCTGGGGCTGGGGCGGCGCACGGTGGTGCGGCGGGTCTCCACCCTGCTGGCGCACCTCGGGGCCACCACCCGTTTTCAGGCGGGGGTGCAGGCCGCGCGGAGGGGGTGGCTGTAGGCGGGGGCGGCTTCCTGGTGCGGTGCGTTGGTGTGGAGGGGAGGGAGTGGGAAGTCGGATCGGCCGACTTCTGGTGCGGGCCGCGTGGAGGGGTTGTCTGTAGGCGGGGCGCCGGCCTGACGTCTGACGCGGCGCGTCGGCGCGGAGGGGCGCGAGAAGTCGGATCGGCCGACTTCTGGTGCAGATCGCGTGGAGGGGTTGTCTGTAGGCGGGGCGCCGGCCTGACGTCTGACGCGGCGCGTCGGCAGGGAGGGGCGCGAGAAGTCGGATCGGCCGACTTCTCGCGGTGCGCGGCGACGCAGCCGTCGTCGAAGTGGAGCGGGGAGTGGACGGGTCGGTGCTGAGGCGGCGGTCCGGGCTGGGGGCCGGCCGGGTCTCAGCGCCGGACGTGGCCGATCACGTGGGCTGCTGGGTGGGGTTCGCCCAGCTGATCCTGATCTCGCGGTCGCCGGCAGGGATGACGAGGACGGGTTCGTCGGCGAGGTCGCGGATGATGTCGCGCCGGGCACAGGGGCCGGTGAGGCGGCGCTCCAGGGCGTAGTGCTGGAAGCGGGACATCGGGCGGTAGCGGACCGAGTCCCAGAGCCGGCGCAGGAGGTCGTCGCTGAGGGTGTGGACGGCGGGCGGCTGGTGGTCCGGGATCTCCACGAGGACGTCGTGATCGGCCCTCACGCGGCCACCTCCGACCAGACGATCTTGCCGGTGTGCTCGCGCGGGGAGCAACCCGTGCGGGTCGACAGGCACTTGACGAGGTGGAGGCCGCGTCCGGCCTCGCCGTCGAGGGTGAGGGCGCGCAGGACCGGTTCGCGGTTCCGCCGGGCGTCGTGCACCTCGATGCGGAGGCGGGCGGGGTCGAGGTCGAGGGCGAGGTAGATGCGGTGGCCGGGCGGCGTCCCGTGGACGAGGGCGTTGGTGACGAGCTCCGAGACGATCAGGAGCCCGGAGTCGCGGTACGACTCACCGGCGGGGGTGGAGGCGAGGAGCGAGGCGAGGAGGGAGCGCCCCTCGCCGGGGGAGCGGCGGCTGCGCGGCAGCCAGGTGGTGGAGGAGTGGCAGGACATGGCGAATCCACCTTCCAGGTGCGGAGTTTGAAGCCATGTGGAGGCATAGGGATGCCCGGCAGCAGGTCAGGATCAGTCACTCAAGAGACCCGAAGGACTACTCCCTGTAGCATGCTCTGCAATGGCTTCATTGTGCAAGCGCGCCATCACGCAATTGCGCGGAGTCGCAAGATTCTTGTGACCGCCAAGGGAGGTGGCAGACTGTGACCCGACGTCAACCAAGAGGGAGCGACGAGCGTGGACAGTCCAACCGTGCTGCGCCGTAGGCTCGGCTCCGAGCTGCGACGATTGCGCGAACGGACCGGGCGTCAGGCCAAGTCCGTTGCGGACGAACTCGGCTTCAGTGCAACCAAGGTGTCGCGGATCGAGTCGGGTCAGACGACCCTGAAGGAATCAGACATTCGCGCGATGCTCGAACTGTACGGCGTCAGCGACGAGGCCGAGTTGCGGCAGTTCATCTCGCTGACCCGCCGCAGCACGCAGCGCGGCTGGTGGCACGACTACGCGGACACCCTGCCGGACTGGTTCCAGACCTACGTGGGCCTTGAGGCCGACGCCGCGCGGATTCGCTCCTATGAGTCCGAGTTGATTCCTGGGCTGTTTCAGACCGCCGACTACGCACGCGAGGTATTTCGGGCCTTCCGGTCGGAGCGGAACGGTGACCAAGCCATCGAACGGCGGGTGAAGCTCAGGCTGCAACGCCAAGAGCTCGTCCGGAGTCCAGAACCACTAGCCGTTCACGCTGTGCTCTCCGAGGCCGTCCTTCGACGCGTGGTCGGGGGCGCTCACGTCATGACGGAGCAGGTCGGCCACCTGGTTACGACTTCGCAATTGCCCAACATCACCATCCAGGTGCTTCCGTTCAGCGTGGGTGCTCACGCGGCGATGGGGACGAATTTCCGCATACTTTCCTTCTCGGACGTGCCGGGCGAGGTCGTTTACTGCGAGTCGGTCAGCAGCAGCCTCTACATCGAGAAGGAGGCCGACATCCTTCGGCATGAGACTGTCTTCAACCAGCTAACGTCGTTGGCGATGACTCCGGAGGACTCCGTCTCCTGGATGCAGAAGCTGATGACAGAAGGGTACGGAGTATGAACTGGCACAAGAGCAGCTACAGCAATCCCTCTGGCGGCGACTGCGTCGAGGTGGCCGATGGCGTCACCGGCGTGGTTCCGGTGCGGGACAGCAAGGATCCTCACGGGCCGGCTCTCGCTTTCACCGCTGAGGCGTGGCAGTCCTTCGTTGCGGGCGTCCAGGCCGGCGACTTTCCGGCCGGTTCCTGAAGCGTTTCTTGCCGGGCGGCCCTGCGGAGCACGCAGGGCCGCCCGGTCTGCTTGATGCGCTGGGCCAACGTGAGGGCCCTCGGAGTGCCTCGACCTCGCAGCGGGGGCGGGCTGAAAACCTGAAGCCTCCACCCCTCCGCGCGACTACTGTGCTGCCGGGTAGGCCGCCCCGACCGCTGGAGGCTGATTCGTGCTGACCGATTCGCACCCGCCGTAGGTACCTCTGGAGAGCCCGGAGGGCCCTACGGAGGCCCCTGATGTCCCGAACCGTCCGCACGACTCCCCGACAACTCCGCGTCGAAGAAGGCGCATCGCACTCCATGTCTTTGTACGACCTGCGCTACACCCGCGCCGAACTGGCCCGGGCCGCCCGTGAAGGCCGCCGCCCCGCCCCCAAGAAGACGCGCCGCCGGATCACCTCCTGGCAGTGGCAGGTGCTCGACTGCAGGACGGGGTACTTCTCCACCGAGATGGCCACGGCCGAAGGCCGGGCCCGCCTCCGGGGCCGGCTCGACGCCCAGCGGATCCGCGGACTGCACCGCGCCGGCCACGACCTCGCCGGCGCGGACATCCCCCCGGTCCATCACCGCCACGACGCACTCTGGCACGCCTGGTAGCCACGAAGCACCCTCTGCGGCCCGCTCCTCGGCTTCGCCCCGGATGCGTCGCGGTCCTTCGTCGAGGGCGTCCGGGTGGATGGCTTCCCGGTGGTCGGCTGGCCCAGTACCGTGGGCTGCCCCGCGCCGCGCGGGTCTGGCGGGAGGGGCGGGAACGGATGGACACCCAGCCGGGACAACCACGGCC